>JAHDIA010000145.1:0-6406 GCA_020631035.1 Chitinophagales bacterium
ATGCCTTACAATTTAGACAATTGTATGCCTTTTAATTTAGACAATTGTATGCCTTACAATTTAGACAATTGTATGCCTTACAATTTAGACAATTGTATGCCTTTTAATTTAGACAATTGTATGCCTTTTAATTTCCTTCTGCTTTCTGTTCAGACAAGGCATGCCTTGTCTCTACTGGGTATTATGGACCATTATGGGGTATTGCATTGTGTATCATTACGAAACATTCTGAAAAAAATTACAGATGCAAAATTAAAAACACCCATTTCATTCCAATACCCATTATAAATGCTTATTTTTGCAGCCAATTTCACGAAAAACGGCTTAAATTGACATTAATAAAATCTATTTCGGGGATCAGAGGAACCATAGGAGGAAAACAAGGAGACAACCTCACACCTATTGATATTGTAAAATTCACCACTGCTTACGGACGATTGATGAAAACCAAATCAGACAAACGCAAAATTGTCATTGGTAGAGACGGGCGTATATCTGGGGAAATGGTACGTAACTTAGTAGCTGGTAGTCTACAAGGTATTGGTTTAGATGTCATAGACCTGGGAATGTCCACCACACCAACTGTCGAAATGGCGGTTGTAATGGAAGAGGCAGCAGGCGGCATTATCTTAACTGCCAGTCACAATCCCAAGCAATGGAACGCCCTCAAACTCCTGAATGAGCAAGGCGAGTTCATCAGCGGAGAATTGGGGCAACAAATCATCGAAATGGCAGAAGATGAGGACATTGAATATGCCGAGATAGATGAAATTGGAAGCTATACCATCAAGGATGGCTATATAGACCGCCACATCGAAGCCATACTTAACTTGCCCCTTGTCAATGTAGAAGCCATCAAAGAAAAAAAATACAGAATAGCTGTAGATGGTATTAATTCTAGTGGAGGTATTGCTGTACCAAAACTACTCAAAGCATTAGGAGTAGAAAAAATATATGAGCTTAATTGTGAACCAACAGGAGCCTTTGCACACAATCCAGAACCATTGCCTGAACACTTATCAAGTTTGTCTCAATTGGTAAAGAAGGAAGACGCTGATTTAGGCTTTGTTGTAGATCCCGATGTAGACCGTTTGGCAATTGTTTGTGAGGATGGCGAGATGTTTGGTGAGGAATTTACACTTGTTGCCATCGCCAAATATATTCTACAACATACCCCAGGTGCAACAGTGTCCAATTTGTCTTCAACGGTTGCCCTCAAAGAAATTACAGAAAAATTGGGATGTACTTATGCTGCGTCGAAAGTAGGTGAGGTCAATGTTGTTGCCAAAATGAAAGAGATTGGGGCGGTTATTGGAGGTGAAGGCAATGGTGGCATTATTTATCCTGAATTGCATTATGGACGAGATGCTTTGGTTGGTATTGCCTTATTCTTGTCCCATTTGGCAACATCTAGAAAGTACTGTTCATTGCTTCGAGCAACTTATCCGCGTTACATCATCTCCAAAAACAAAATTCCTTTAAGTGCTGAAATCAATGTAAATGAAGTATTGGATAAAATTGCAATCAAATATCAAAAACAACCCCAAAATACAGAAGATGGAGTTAAGATATTCTTTTCTTCTAATGAGTGGGTACACTTGCGCAAATCCAATACCGAACCTATTATTCGGATTTATTCGGAGTCTACTACTGAGGTAACTGCGAACAATTTGGCTGAAAAAATTATAGCAGATATTGGGAACATTGTTCAAGGAGAGGAAGTATAAAATCCTTTAACCTTATTAATTATGTCCACCAGCTTTGGCTACAAGAGCAGAAAGTCTGGTTAACTTTGCGTGTTTAGCCATACCAGCACTTTCATCCTTCCCAACATCCCTTGCTCCTTTATTTAATGGAGTTTTAAATATGCCTCAATTACATCCCGAATAGAATCGTAGGTTTGAGCCAAGTATGAAGCCAAATTGTCCTGATTTATCCATGCTACCTGTTCAATGTCTTCTTCGGTTTGTGGGACTAGATTTGCAACATCAGTAGCAAACATCTGATACCAAAATGTTTGTTTTAATATGCGTTTTCCTTTTTTGTCAAGATAGGTGTGGTAAGTTGCATTTTTTTGGACATAATTTTGAGGAATGCCACGACCAAGAGTCAACTTTTGAACGCCTGTTTCTTCCTGTACTTCTCTTATAGCAGCTTCTTCTTTGGTTTCTCCTGGATCAATGTGTCCTTTGGGTAAATCCCAATATCCACGCCTAAAAATCAAAAGCATTGCATTGGCTTTGTTTAAGACCAAACCACCAGCAGCGGGGTGTAGGTCATAGATAGAAAAGAAATCCTCTTTTAAGCGTTTTAAATCATCTCGTAAAAGGCAAACAATACGCTTGTTTTCTTCCCCTTCCCAATTGGGAATGTGCTCTTTAATTGTTGTAGTATTGGGTAAACTCAATATTTCAATAGCAGGGTGTTCTTCAAGTATGTATCGAAGTCCTTCCTTATTACACAAATACAGGCATATTTGATTGATATATATTTTGTACATAAAAGTGGCAATATGTTTGGTGGCAAAGATGAATAAATATTTTAACTTTGATGCTTTTCAAGCTAAAAACAGAGGATAATAAATAGATAGAAAGGTATGATAATTTCAGAAAAATGGTCATTGTATTTTGAATTGATGTCAAGCTGGATTCGGCTTGGCTTAAAATTCTATTACAAAAAGGTAGAGATACAAGGAAAAGAAAACATACCACAAGGTAAGCCCATTATTTTTGCCGCCAATCATCAATGTACCTTTTTGGACCCAATACTCATATCTGTTAATTCTGGGCAACAACCTGCTTTCCTTACTCGGTCTGATGTTTTTAAGAATCCAACTGTTCGCAAGTTTCTACATAGCATTCGAATGTTGCCCATTTACCGTCAACCCGATGGACCAGACTTTATAGAAAAGAATCAAGTTATTTTTGAGAATTGTATGTGCCTACTTGAACATAACAAATCATTTATGATATTTGTAGAAGGTAGCCACAGCAATCAAAGAAAACTACGCATACTCAAAAAAGGTTTTGCTCGAATGGCATTTGATACCCTGGAACGGAATAATTATGATCTTGACATTCAGATTGTCCCTGTTGGTATCAATTATGAAGACTTTTATAAGTTTCGCAAAAAGGTCTTAATTAACTTTGGTAAACCCATTCGGGTGATGGACTATGTGGAGGAATACAAAAGCAATCCAAGACCCACGCTCAACAAAATCAAAAAGGACTTACATGCTCAAATGATACCATTGCTCATCCATATCAAAAGCAAAGAGTATTACGAAACCTATGAGCATTTGAGGGAGATAGAATTGGAAACAAGTCGCCAAAAATTGGGATTGGGTGAGGCTAAATATGCAGATACGGTCAAGGCAGAACAATACCTTATTCAAGCAGTTGAGAAATTGGAAACCAATGAACCCGAAAAGATGCAGGCTTTGGCAGTTAAAGTAAACAACTACCAAGAAAGATTGCAGACGCATAAGTTCCGAAATCATTTGTTTGAGGAGAAACAAGCAAATGTTGCATCATTGATATTGCAAGGTGTTTTCTTTTTATTGACTTTGCCTATTCATTTGTATGGAGTACTCCTCCATTACATAACCTACAAAGTACCACCCAGTTTCTCCAAGAAGAATTTTAAAGACCCAATGTTTCACAGCTCTGTTAATTGGGTAGGAGGACAGTTTATTGGAACCATATGGTATCCTTTGCTCATACTCTTGTTTGCTTTGATAAGTAGGAATTGGCTGTGGACATTGCTTTTTGCCATAAGCCTTCCGTTGAGTGCTTGGTTCTCGGCGACTTGGTGGTTGAAATTTAAAAAATGGCAAGCACGGTGGAGGTATAAACAATTTAAGAACAACAAAAAAGCAGAATGGGAAAAACTGAATAATCAGAAAAAAGAGATACATCAAGAGATAGAGGGACTGTTATAATTATGGGTGTTTTTTGATTAATTTATGCTAGGTTGATTGGGCAAAAACAAAATAAGCATTGCTCTATTTATTTCTGAATTGTAAAAAAAGAATTTTTTCTATTTTAGAATCAATTAAGTAAGTTGAACTTTTTAAGTATTTTATCCACTAATTTTTGAAACTACAGACATTGAATGTAGGTCGATGTCCCAATAAAAAATTATGAAAATAAACTCCTTGCTTGTATTTTTTATTTTGGTGCTTATCATTGCAACTTCACATTTCGTTTATTATCCCAAATGGCGTTTGCCCCATACAGAAGCCACAATTAGTTGGGATGTTTCGGGCTATTATATGTACCTACCAGCAATGTTTATTTACAATGATGTAAAGAAATGCTCCTTTAAAGATGAAATATTGACAAAGTATAAGCCAAGCCCTAACTTTGATCAAGCCTTTATTCATGAGAAATCTGGGAATTATGTGATGAAATATTCGATAGGGCAGGCGATTCAGTATGCACCCTTTTTTGGTGTGGCGCATATGTGGGCACAAAATTCAAGTATGTATCCAGCAGATGGCTTTTCTTGTCCTTATCAATTTATGATTTCTTTTGGGAGTTTGTTAATAGCCTTTCTTGGTTTGTACTATCTAAGGAAAAATCTTCTATTTTATTATAGCGATGCTGTGGTGGGGCTTACTCTTTTGGGAATCGTTTTGGGGAGCAATTATTTGAATTATTCCGCTATAGATGGGGCAATGACGCATAACAATCTATTTACCATTTATGCCTTGCTGATTTACAATGCTATTTTATTTTATAAAAAAACATCTTATTTGCGAGCGGCTTTCATTGGATTGTTAATTGGCTTGGCAGCTTTGACCCGCCCTACAGAACTATTGGCTTGTTTGATTCCACTTTTGTGGGGAATCAATTTGTTTGAATCAGGAGCAATTAAACATAGGCTGGCTTTTTTGCGAAAAAATTACTTGAAAATATTTGTTGCAGCACTATGCTGCGTAGCGGTTGGTGCAATTCAGTTTGTATATTGGAAATATGTTTCTGGTGAATGGATTGTTTATTCCTACCAAGACCAGGGATTTAGTTGGTTGAAGCCTCATATAATGGATGGCATATTTAGTTATAAAAGTGGTTGGTTGGTATATTCTCCCCTTATGGTGTTTTCGTTGATAGGCTTTTATTGGTTGGTCAAAAAACACAAGTCTATTACATTGGTTGTGACTGTTTTTACAATATTGTTTATTTATATTGCTTTCGCCTGGGATATTTGGTGGTATGGCGGTTCTTTGGGACAACGAACAATGATTCAAGCCTATCCCATTTTGGCTTTTCCTTTGTCCAGTTTTTTTGCCAAGTATCTTAAAACAGGAACCGTCCTTAAAATTGCTTTGTCCTTAGTTTTTTTAGCTTTTTGTTATTTGAACTTCTGGTTTACACACCAAGCTCATAAAGGTGGTTTGTTGCATGTTAGTCAAATGACAAAAGAATACTACTGGAAAACCTTGGGCACCTATAAAAAAGAACAGGAACATTTAAAGTTATTGGACACAGATGAGTTGTATTCAGGTGAGAGAAAGGATGTAAAAAAGCTAGAGAATATTGATACTGATCCAATTGTGTTGAATAAAGACAAACAGAATAGTCGAGTGATAAAATTGGCTGTTGACAATGATTTTGAGTGGTTGAGGGTCTATGCTGACTTTAAAATTGCTCAGAAAGAGTGGGATATTTGGAGAATGACCCAGTTTATTCTTAAATTTAATAATGGAAATGAAAATGTAAAAACAAGAATGATTAGAATGCAACGGCATTTAAACGATCAAGAGGAAAAAAGTTTATATATGGACATTCAAAAACCAAGTGCTCAAATTGATACCCTAGAAATATCCTTTTGGAATGCAAATGGGAATAAAGAGATAACAATATCAGATATAAGAGTAGAGACTTTTAATGAATAATTGAACATATTTTATCAAATTATAAAAGCTTATTTTTGAACAATTTGGAAAAAGAAATACACATAGCGATTGGTTCAGACCATGCAGGATTTGCGTACAAAGAAGCCATCAAGAAAATGTTGTTGGAACTAGGTTACATCGTCAATGATTTTGGAACCTTTTCCACAGATTCGGTAGATTATCCTGATTTTGTACACCCTGTTGCCAATTCAGTGGAAAAAGAAGAAGCCGATTTTGGTGTTTTGGTGTGTGGCAGTGGACAAGGAGTCGCCATAACCGCCAACAAGCACCAACAAATCAGAGCTGCTTTGTGTTGGAATACAGAACTGGCACAGTTGGCAAGACAACACAACAATGCCAATGTGGTTTGTGTCGCAGAACGATTCATCGAAAAAGAATTGGCATTGGACATTGTACAAGCATTTTTAAATACCGCATTTGAAGGAGGTCGTCACGAACGTAGGGTAGGGAAAATCAGTTGTTAGTATTAAGAGAGAGCAAAACGAT
>JAHDIA010000145.1:6416-10903 GCA_020631035.1 Chitinophagales bacterium
TTAAAAACCTCAATGGATTGCGCTTTTTGGCAGCCTTGTTGGTGTTCTTAGAGCATGCTGCAATGTTCAAAAAAGCGCTCAATCCCTCTTTAGATGTGTTTGCTGCATCTTTGTTTGTACATATTGGAGAGTATGGGGTTGGTTTCTTTTTTGTATTGAGTGGCTTCTTAATCAATTATTTGCTGTTTAAGGAAGTAGAGGCGACTCAAAAACTTAATGTCAAAAATTTTTATATACGACGTCTACTGCGTATTTGGCCTTTGTACTTTTTAGTTGGTATAGGTGGGACACTCTTAGGGCCAGTCATTTTGAATGCATTGGGTATTTCATTTGGGAATGATTATGTGAGTAACCTTGCTTTTTTGTTCTTATTTGCTATAAATATTCAGTTGATATTTTTTGAATACAATAGAGGAATCGTAGAGATTTTGTGGTCGGTATGTATTGAAGAACAATTTTATTTGTTGTGGGCTCCTGTGGTCAAGTTTTTACGAAAATACATAGTGTTAATTGCTTTGTTCTTGATGGGGTTGGGTTTTTGCACACCTTTTATCTTTGAATATTTGATAGAGCAATACAATTTGCATTTAAATAGACCCAATTACTTTTTTACTTCCAATTCATTTATATTTTTTGGAATGGGAATATTGGGAAGTTGCGTTTTGTTCAAAAATAAGAATCTTTTACAAACCTTCATTTTTAAAAAAGGGTTTCAGATAATAGGTATTGGGATCTTACTAATTTTGATCTTAAACAGATTGCCATTAAGAGAAAGCTTAGGTATATCTGTGTTTCATACTATATTGGCATTGTTTTTTGTACACTTGATTTTATCTGCAATTGCTCCCAATAGTGTTGTGCGACTGGAACGTCCTTTTTTAAATTACTTAGGTAAAATATCCTATGGTATTTATGTATATCATACTTTTGTATTGCAAATTGTGTTGAGATTGATGTATAAGTTTTTTTCAAAAACCAATGTTTTATTAATGTATGAGTTCGTTTTTCCATTATTAGGCTTGGCAATTACAGTATTGATTTCGCACTTATCTTTTAAGTATTTTGAATCTTTCTTTTTAAGAATAAAAAAGAAATACGCTCCAAAAAGCTTGAGAAACGACGAAGAACATAAAGATACGAATCTACGCCCGATTGCAGCGAATACCCCGCACCCCCCAATTTAATTGGGGGAGGAGTAGCAGCGGAAAGTCCCGATGCATCGGGAAAAGTTTGAAAAACCAGCGTTCCGTTCAAAAAAAGAAAATTATACCATAAATAAACCATACAAAATCATTCTTTGGCAATTTTGCTAGAAGAGAGCTAATTCTGAAACAAGCTATTCAGTCGCCTTTGGCTCCCTAAATTTGTTCCAGAATCACTCTCCAAAAATTGTCAAAGAACCTAAAAAGTTAAACATGTACTATAAAATAATTACAATCTATCTTTTTGCTTTTGGCTTTTCTATATTGCTGAATGCCCAAAAAGAAGCCGATCCAATGGCGAAAAAATTTGGGCAAAGCATCACAGCCGATGATTTAAAAACACATTTGTCGGTATTGGCGGCAGACGAGTATCAAGGGAGAGAGACGGGAGAGAAAGGACAAAAAATGGCTGCCAAATACATCGCCAATCACTTTAAGTCTTTGAAGTTGAAGAAAGGCAACACCAAAGAGAAAAACTTTTACCAACAAGTACCCTTGGTCGAAGGAAGCTGGGACAATCCCACCATCAAAATTGATGGGAAAGAATACAAATTCCTAGAAGATTTTTACTGTTTTTCTTCTGTAGAAGCAATGGAGTTAGAGGCAGATCAACTAGTATTTGTAGGCTATGGCATACAAGACGAAAAACATGACGATTACCAAAACAAAGATTTTAAAGGCAAAGTCTTATTGGTCAAAGCTGGAGAACCACAAAAAGAGGATGGCACCTACATTTTGACTGGAACCAAAGAACCATCAGAGTGGACAGACAATTGGCGCAAAAAGTTGGCACTCGCCAAAAAGAAAGGAGCCAAGGCAATGTTGATGGTAGACGAAGACATTGAGACCAATCTTCCTCGCTTGAAAAGATATTTGACATCGGGTGGAATGAAGTTGCGTAGAAATGAAAGCAGCAAAATTGTCAATACTTTTTATATTTCGCCCGAAATGGGTAAAAAGCTTATGTCGAGTACGATAGAGGCAAAATGGGCGAAAAAACTCAAGAAAAGAGGCAAGTCGAAAAGCAAAAAATTGAAGCATAATCTAGATTTAGACATCACCAAGAAAGAACGCAAATTTGAAAGCGAAAACGTATTGGGCTATCTCGAAGGAACCGACCTTAAAGACGAATTATTGGTCATTACTGCTCACTACGACCACATAGGGACTGACAAAGACAAAATATTCAATGGTGCTGACGATGACGGCTCGGGAACAGTTGCCGTACTCGAAATTGCGGAGGCATTTGCCAAAGCCAAAAAAGCAGGCAAAGGACCTAGAAGAAGCATTTTGTTTATGACGGTTACAGGAGAAGAGAAAGGCTTATTGGGTTCAGAGTTTTATGTGACCAATCCCATTTATCCACTAGAAAATACCATTGCCAATCTCAATATTGATATGGTTGGCCGTACCGACGATTTACACGATCCAAACGACAAAAACGATAGAAACTATGTATACATTATTGGCTCAGACCGTTTGAGTACAGAATTACATGCCATCAACGAAAAGGCAAATAAACTGTATACAGACATGAATCTGGACTACAAATACAACGACAAAAACGATCCCAACCGTTTTTACTACCGCTCGGATCACTACAACTTTGCTAGAAACAATATTCCCATCATTTTCTATTTCAATGGAACACACGAAGACTACCACCAAGCCACTGATACAGTTGACAAAATAGAGTTTGATATGCTCGCCAAAAGAGCGCAACTGATCTTTTATACAGCTTGGCAACTGGTCAATCAAGACAAGAGAATTGAGGTTGATGTAGAGCCAGAAGAAGATGAAGGGAGATAAAACATAAACAGATGTAAAAATGTTAATATTTGTTTTTTCGCTTAAATTATTTTAAATTGATAATGAAAAAACTATAGTCTGGTAAAAAACTAATTTGTTAAAAGCAGATAGACAATTGTAAATGCAATGAGAATAATGGGGAAAGAATGCGTACCTTCGTATTCTTTCCCAAGCAAAATAACTGGGATACTTTTACTTTAGTGAGTTGTAAATAACGATGAGAGAGTAAATTTTTTTGAGCATAGAAATAAAGCAAAAGTGTCACACTTTTTAGAGAACGATATAAAACTAATTCATCCAGAGGATCACCAACTTCTCAAAGTCCACCTGAACAATCTCAAGTCGGACATTGATGGAGCATTGCAACAGTTTGCCCATCTCGAACTTGCCCGAAAACGTGCCAAAAACATCCGCCACCGTTCAATAGAACAACTGGCAGACTACTTAGAGGCATTTGAGAAAAAAGCCAAAGAGAAGAAAACCAGAGTCTATTGGGCAGAAAATGCCCAACAAGCGGTAGAACGCATCCTCAAAATTGTTGAACAAACCCAAGCCAAGAGCATCTTCAAGGCGAAATCTCCAGAAATCAACGAAATAGAACTGGAAGAGATTTTTGACAAAAAGAAAGTTGAATACAAGCATACGCATTTGGGTGAATACCTATCCAAATTGTTTGGGGAACGCTCTGGACATGCCAATTTTTCATTAGCAGGCGTTTCCGAAAACAAATTGGTGCGTCTACTGCAAGAACACCTCGACCAGCCCGAAGAATACGATGTCAAAAAGCTCTTATTGACAGTCAGTCAAGAGCTGCGCAACTATCCTAGCTTTCCTTCTATGAGTATTTCAGGAGCCAACTTTTTGATTGCCGAAAATGGAGCCATTGCTTCGGTAGGTGAAGATGGTAGCTCCAAATGGGCATCAAGTTGTACCAACATACAAATCATTGTGGCGGGTATCGACAGAATCATTCCCTCAATGGAAGACTTTCATGAATTATTGCCCTTGTACACTGCCTATCATCAAGGCAAAAGTACGAGCAATGTCGATTTGATATATGGTCCTGCCCAACCAACCGAATCGGACGGACCAACCCAATTGTACCTTGTTTTGCTTGACAATGGACGAAGTGATTTATTGGTACACAAAGCGTGGAGAGAAATCTTATACGACTTAGATGCTTTCTCTTTTTTACACAATAGTTTAAGCTATCAACACACCCATCAAAAAAATTATCACCCTCAATTGTTGGGACCTATTGGGCAAATATTGGCACCATTGGTATACGAAGAGGAGACTTACGGACATCTATCCTTTATGCACTACAATACCGACAATGAACTCGCCAATCCCTATTTGATTGAGATGAAAAAAATGCTGCTCAAAACTAGGGCTTGGGTCTTGCGAGAAAACGAACACATTGTCCAAAAACAACCCTTCTTTCAAGAAGCCATCAAAGCGGTTTCTGACAGAGAA
>JAHDIA010000146.1 GCA_020631035.1 Chitinophagales bacterium
AATGTATTGTCTAATGACGGTTCTTTGGTAGGGGAAGATTTTTCTCTTTGTATGCAAGCAGGTGATGGTGTTGCAAGCAACGGCCACGTAAGCATCAACGAAGATGGAAGTTTTGTTTACAGTCCTGCTGAAGGATTTGTTGGAACTGACGCTTTTACATACACTATCTGTGATGCAGAAGGTGCTTTTGCAACAGCTACTGTTTTTGTAACGGTTCAGCCTAAGTCTGAAATCGAAACAGACAGAGTTGAGTTGATGAGCGATTGTGCAAATGCTGCTGATTGTTTGAACAGCTTGCGTATTCCAAATGTATTCTCTCCTAACAATGAGGGTTTGAACGACGCTTTGACCATCGAAGGAGTTGAAGCCTTGAGTGCTCGCTACAATTTGAGCTTGACTATCTTCGATCGTTTTGGTAATGTATTGTTCACTCAAGTAGATGCTGATATTGCAAATGCTTGGACAGGTGAAATGCAAAATGATGGCAGAACGGCTCAAGAAGGTACTTACTTCTATATGTTTACTGTAGAAGATCCAACTACATTGGAGAAGCGTTCAAGAAACGGTTTCATTGAATTGAGAAAATAAATGTTCAGATTAAAACTGTAATTGGGTAAAGCAAAGAAATTTGCTAACTCTCAACTCCCCGCACTTTTTGTGTGGGGAGTTTTTTTATTTTTATTTGTAGTAGAAAAAGTCAATATTTGAAAAAATAAGTCGCTCAAAGTGGTCTTTTTGGTATAGATTGAGCAGCTTATTTATTTTTTTTCCGATATATCGGAATCCTTCGTCGGGTCAGGCTATCCGTGGGTTCCGCCCTGCGGGCACTCCTTTCGGTCGTCCACTACTATCCTTAACGCAGGTTTGGTGGTCAAAAAGCGTAGGATGAGCGGATGGATGAACGCTTGTACGAAGGACAAAATATGCGTTGGTTAACCAGAGTGAGCGTAGCCTCGGAGTCAATGACGTTGCCCCATCCTTCAAATTACGATTTTAGAATGTAGAATTACGAATGGCTTTATAGTTCCTGTTCTTTGTTGATTGGTTGATTGGGGTATTGATTTTAACTAATCACTTAATTACTTAATCAACACAATTACCCATACCTTCAAAATCGTTGGACAAAACTACTACACAAGTCACTGACTATCAACATACTTTCCTTAAAAAACCCTTAGACATTGTCGACAATTTGTTATTGTAGTTCTTTGATGAATAGGTGATCTTCGTAGCAAACAAAAACATAAGACGATGTATGATGATAAATTACCCATTATTGGCATCCTTGCTTTCTGGATATTATTGACTTCCTTAATCAGCCCTGTAAATGCCGAGAATACAAGTGTACATCAGCAGTTGTGTGTCCTCAATCAAGAGTGGAGCAAAATAGAAAAGGTTCCGCCGTCTCTCCAGCAATATTTTGAGTTTAACAATCACGAACAACTCATTCAAGTACACTTGTATTTGGTGGAAAATTATTTGCGTGAAAATCCTCCACTCGATTTGAATGAGGCGCAAAAAGCAAACCGCCAAAAAGCTTTAGACATTTTACAAGACTATTGGCAAGCTGGTGTGTTTCCCCAAAACCTCTATCACGATGAACTGACCCCTTATTTTATTGACAATTTTAATACCGCTTGTGCTGTGGGACACATTATGCGAGAAAGTGGCTCTGTTGAATTGGCAGCGCAAGTCGCCCAAACCCACAATTACAATTATATTGCCGATATGCCTTTTGCCGAATTAGCCCAATGGGCAAATGAAATGGGTTTTACGGTGGATGAGTTGAAGTGGATACAGCCGACTTATGGTTCTAGTTTTTACAATGAACAAACAACTATAGTCTCTCCATCTTGCAATACCGATAATGGAAGTATCACTTCACAATTTGATGTTTCATTCTGCGCTGATGAAGTATTTGGTCCTACCAATTTTATTTGGTTAGATATTAACAGAGATACCATTGCAATTACCCACTATGATGTAACACTTAACGACTCTATGATTTCTGATTCATTGGAAAATCTTGGAGCAGGCGTGTATCATTTATTTGTAACTGATGCCGATTATCCTTATGTAAATGGTGGTGGTTCAGAAATTTGTATCAATAGTATTCCCTACTCAACAACTTACACAGTGAGTGATGTGGATGCTGTTGAGATTACCAATATTGATATTCAGCATGCTGATTGTATAAATGTGTTCGATTACATATACAATGATACAAGCTATGGTATTTTGTATAATAATATAGAAACAGGATCAATTTCTGTTGAGTTGGCTGAAGAAGTTCCTGTTGCGAACATTGTTTGGTACAATTGGTTGGGAGAGCAAATTGGTACTGGCTATACCATAGATAGTCTTACTCCTAATTTAAGAATATCAGGTACATTCTTTGAGATTCCTTATATTAGTAATTATACATTAGAAATTACAGACAACAATAACTGTAAACGTTATGCTAGCTATCAAATTGGTGGTGGAAATGCACATACTAATCTATTTATACTTGATATAAACTCCCCTAGTAGTGCTGCTAGTTATGATGGTTCAATAAACATGTTACATCAATATTTGCAAAATAGTTTTAGTTGGTATGAATATCTTGACTATAGTTCAATTCAATATAGTTATAACTGGACACAAATTGACGGAGACTTCTCTTCTAACTCTGACAATATAAGCAATCTAACAGCAGGTATCTATCAACTAGAAATTATACTTGGCTATGGAGAATTGTATTGTTCCCAAACCATAGAAGTTCCACTCAGAGCTCCTTGCTTCGAGTCGGAAGGAGCCGCCATTTGTGATGGTGATACCTATGAAGTATTGGTGTCTATTTCGGGTGACCCTGAGTCTACTTATAACTTACAATTTACTGAACCTGTTGATTCTTTGGTTCAAGTAACAACTGACACTGGCGGTTATGCCAACTTTATGACTGAGTCTTTTCCCAACTTAACGGGTTATCAAGTCGTCATTAGCGATTCAGCCAATAATTGTTTGGATACCTTGGGCATTCCTATGATTGATTGTAGCTCTGGTTTGTCTGCTGATTTATTGAGTTTTGAGGCACGTAATACTCTACAAGGCAACGAACTTTCTTGGACAACTGCCCACGAAGAGGCAGGTGATTATTTTATCATCGAACGCTCTAATGATGGACAAAACTTTGAAGTCATCGAACAAATTCCTGTAGTGTATACCTCCACTTCACATAGTCAACATTCATTTGTTGACAAAAGCAATGAATGTAAAAATTACTACCGATTGCGGATACAAGACCATCAAAGTAAAAAGGAACAGTTGAGCAATGTTACTTTGGTCAATCAATGTAGTGAAGTTGGTAACATTCAAGTTTCGTCTTTGTTCCCAAATCCTAGTTCACTTGGAAGTACTTTGGTGATTCAGGCAAAACAAACAGCATTCGTGCAATATGAATTATTAAATATAAGTGGGCAAGTGATTGAACAAAAAAGTTTGTTACTCAATGAAGGACGCAATCAAGTAAACATTGGTCAACAGCCGCTACAGGCGGGCACCTATTTTGTTAGGTTGCTTGGTGAGGATTGGGTGGAAATGCAGCGGTTGGTTATTGTGAATTGACTTGTGACCCAAGTTACAAACTTGGCTCTCTCTTACTGCTTTAAGTGACGCTTTCGCTTAACACTTAAAGCTGCTAAGGGAGGCATTTTGGAAATGCCAGGCATCACTTAATTACATAATTACTATTGGATTGTAGCGCAGGATGAGCGGGTGGTTGCACGCTTGTACGAAGCCTAAAACATGCGTTGGTTAACCAGACCAAGATGTAGCCATAAGCCACGCACGTTGCACCATCCTTCGACAAGCTCAGGATCAAAAATAATTGTGAGTTATAAATTATGAATTGTGAATTGACTGCCCATCCTGTGTGTATGCCTAAAATAGGTTGACCAAAAAATCAACTTATAATGGCAAAAAAGCAAACATTATCAGAGCTAAAATTTGAAGCAAATACCAAGTACAATCGTACCTTTAGTGAAAGCTTTAAAAAGGCAAAAGTTAAAGAAATAATTGAAAAACGTATGAGTGTCAAACAAGTTTGCGAACTTTATGGGGTAAGTAGAACCTCTGTTTATAAATGGCTCTACAAATTTAGTTCATCTGCTCCTGGTAGCAAACAAGTTGTACAAATGGAAAGTGAGGCATTAAAAACCAAACATTTATTAGAAAAAGTAGCAGAATTAGAGCGTCGTTTGGGTCAAAAACAATTGGAAATAGACTATTTGCAAGAGACCTTAACAGTCGCATCATCTGAGGTGGGCTACGATCTAAAAAAAAAGCACGGACCAGCGTCATTGAATATTT
Organism: Chitinophagales bacterium; assembly: GCA_020631035.1. Taxonomy (GTDB): domain Bacteria; phylum Bacteroidota; class Bacteroidia; order Chitinophagales; family UBA2359; genus JAHDGP01. The sequence continues at coordinate 4,351 of JAHDIA010000146.1, forward strand.
CCGATCCAATCTCAAGGAGGGAGACTATAAAATGATAGATGTCTATTTGTTATGTGGAATAAGTAAGCAAGCTCACTTTCAATCATTAGCTCGTCAAAAGGAATTGCAAAATAAGGAGCAAGTCTATATTGGCTTTATAGAGCAAGTGCGTGAGTTTCATCCAGGCATGGGTCTTCGTTTGATGTATGAACAGTTTAATCCAGAAGGGATCGGTCGGGATGCTTTTATCGCTCTAGGTCTTTTAAATGGCTTTAGATTGAGGAAAACAATCAATGCTATGATAACAACCCGAGCTGTAAAGAGCAGCCGATTTCCCAATTTATTGACTGGTAAAGTAGTGACAGATGTCAACCAAGTTTGGGTCAGTGATATTTTCTATTTTAGAATTGCTTCTACCTATTACTACATCGTTTTAATTATGGATGTTTATTCTCGCAGAATCGTAGGTTACAATGGAGCAGATAATTTAAGAGCAGAGAATAATATCAAGGCATTGCAGATGGCATTGACCCTTAGAGGCATTGGTGATTATGAAGGCAAGTTGATTCATCATTCCGATAGGGGCAGTCAATACATAAGTGATGACTATACCAATTTGTTAGATGAATTTGGGATAAGCATTAGTATGTGCAAGAATGTGTTAGAGAACGCCCATGCTGAAAGAGTGAATGGGACTATCAAAAATGATTACCTATCAAGGTGGTCTATTCAAAATGGCAGGCGCCTCAATTATTGGTTAAAGAAAGCTGTGGATGGTTATAATAATCGTCAGCATCAAAGTTTAGGCAAACAAACACCGATTAATTATGAAGTATATATAAAAGAATTACCAAAGGATAAAAGAGAAAAAATGGAGATTTTCACCATTGCTAAGAAAGCCTATGAAAATCCCAATCAACTTTCCCTTTTTCCAAGTTTATAATTTTCTAAAAAAGGTCAACCTATTTTAGGCATACACAAATTACGAATTACGAGTTACGAGTTACGAATTACGAGTTACGAGTTACGAGTTACGAATTACGAGTTTAGAGTTACGAGTTTAGAATAACCTATTACTAAATCAACCAATTACTTAATTGACCATGAACAATTTTAACTGGGAAATAGAAATAACTTGGAAATACAAAAGAAATACACATGGAAGACAGGTATGAAAAAATAGATGATTATTTGAACAACCAATTGGAGGGTGTAGAGCGAGAAGCGTTTGAAAAAGAGTTGAAACAAGATAAGGCTTTTGCTAAGGAGCTAGAGGTTTATAAGCAGATTCGCAATGCAATGGGGACTTCCTTGATTGTGGAGCGTAGTAGTACGGATCTTAAAAAGAGTTTGAATGGTTTGGGAGCAAAGTATTTTGTGGAGGAGAAAAAGGAAAATAAAATAGTGCCTTTGACTCAGGAAAAATCGAGTAGATCTGGTGGATCTAAATTGGATGAACAGGAGCGTATTGCGCCAACTGTCAAAACAGAAGATGAATTTCCTCAAAGAAAAACGGTTCCATTATGGAAACGTATTTTGCCTGCTCTTGCAATTGCGGCACTCTTAGCAATCGGTGGTTTTTTTGCTTGGAATCAATTGGATACAATAGGACAGCCCAATTATACAGAATTGGCGACTGCTCAATATAGTACACAATATACTACTGGTACTCGTTCGGGTTCGGCTTCTCAAACATTGAGCCCTGCTTTGGAAAAGGGCGTTCGTTATTATAGAAATAAAGAGTATGCAAAAGCGATTGACTATTTTGAAAAATTAAAAAACAAAACGGGGCAATCACAAATGTATTTGGCGTCGAGTTACTTTGAGTCGGGTGAGTATGGTTTGGCAATGAACCGTTTTCGTTCGGTGGTTAGAGCCAAGGATAAAAAGTATAAAGAGGAAGCTGAATGGAAGCAAGCTCTTTCTTATTTGGGATACAATCAAGTAGAAGATGCCAAGAAAATACTTGGAAATATTAAATCTAATACTAAGCATTTATTTAATCAAAAAGCTACTAAGCTTTTAGAAAACCTTTGACACACCAAGCACAACCAAACAAACCCAAAAATGCGAGGCCTGCCACAAAGTACCATTTGTTGGCGGGTTTTTTGTTGGGGTAGAGTGCTTGCATATTGCCCATTGGAATGTAGGCTGCCCAGAAGTAAGGATGGGTATAAGTTGGGTGATCTTCAAAGAATTGTAGTTGGGCATTGTGTAGGGCTTCGTCTTTGCTTTGCCCTTGTTTGAGAAAGGCATAAAAAGACTTCATTATTTCTGTGGTGGATTGTGCATTTACTTCCCATAAAGTTGTTACTATGCTTTTGGCTCCTGCATAGGTGAATCCTCTTGCCAAGCTCATTAGTCCTTCGCCTCTTTGCATTTTGCCAATTCCAGTTTCGCAGGCACTGAGTGTTACCAAGTCGGCATTTAAATTTAAATTGTACAAATCTTTGACAAATAAATTGTCGGAGGCTTGAGGTGTGCCGTTTTGGGTAAAGGCTATTTGGGAATAATTGGGGTTTTGATCGTTGACTTTTCCGTGAGTGGCAAAGTGCAAAATGCTGTACTTGGGTGCAAGTGATTTGAAATTGTTTTTGTTGGCATTTTCACCAATGAGTGTTTTGCCTTGCTCCAATGTTGTTAAAATTGTTTTGACCTCTTCTACATTGTATAAAAGTGAATCAAATTGATTGAGGGTTTGACTGCTGGAATCTGCTAAATTTGCTGCTACCATATTGCTAAAGCTTGGAGCCAATGCCAATACATTTTGTTCTGCGAATTTTGTTGCAGTATTGTATTGGTTGTTGTACAGTAAAGAAGCGGAGTGAGCATAGCTGATGTGATGTTTTTTATGTAAATAATCCAGTAAATGAAATTTGTTTTTATGCTGTTCTCCACTTTGGGTAAGTAGGCATTCAAATGGAATAAAACCTAGTATCCCATCGGGTATGATGGTGATTTTTTGATTTAGTTTGTCGGTTATTGGAGCGATGAGTTTTTGGTGTAAGTCGAAAGCTGTTTGACAAAAAGCTTGGGCGTTTTGTTCTGGATTGTTTAGGGTGTTGGGATTGGCAGAGATATTTTTTACCAATCTGGTGACCCATTCATCCAGTGGGAAATCTTTGGCGATTTTTTCAAAATGGACTTTGTTGGGATTGATGACAAAGATGTAGATGTTGTGGTCTCCTACGAAATATTCGATTATACTTTGGTTTTTTTGTAGTAAGTTGTTTTGGATGTCTTGGGGAGTAGCGATGGTGTTTTGGTATTTGAGGGCGTAGTATTTGGGGTACTCCTGTTCGAGTTGGCGAAGGAGGAGGTTGTAGTTTTTTTTCTTTTCATAAAATTTTGAATGGGTTTCTGAGGTCGATATTTGAATCACATTGGATTCATTGGCTATTTCATCCTGAAGTTTGGATAGTTCGTGGGCTAGTTGTGCTTCTTTTTCTAGTAAGCTGTCAGGCAAGCCAGCCTTTGTCAATGCTTTAGATTTTTGTAGAGCTTCAAACAAGATCGTAGCTTTGCTTTTCTCCATTATTTGAAATGCGTTAGATTGCTTGCTTTGACCATTGTAATAGGCTGCTTCAAGAGCTAGTTCATAAACATTGTAATTGTTCCCAATTAAATGCAATTTGTCTTCATTGCTTCCTAAGCCAATTTTGATGGCTTCTATTTGTTGAATACTTTGATTGGTCAATGCCCAGGCTTGTTTTTGATAAGTAGGATTGTTGTTTGATTTAGCTAACTCTAATAATGCTTGAGATTTTAGTCCAATAGATTTAATTAAAATTTGTTGGTGGTCAATACTTGAAATGACATTCTTTAAAGAATCTTGATTGCTTGAATTTAAATAAAGGGCATTCAAAGCATCATCAGCACATTTTAGGGTTTTTTTCCAGTTTTTTTCAGTGCGTTCTACATTCCCCAGTAAATTATAAATTTGGGAGACTTTGTAGTGTTTATTGCCATATATTTTTTGGTTAAGCTCAAGTGCTTTTTGGTAGTATGCTTTGGCTTTTGAAAGGTCGTTTTGATCTTCGTAGATATTGCCGTATTGCAAGTAAATTTCGCCAAAATGTGGAGAATCTTTAGGCGTTAAGTTTTCTACTTCTTTCATTTTATATAAAGCCGAATCTACTTTTCCTTCGTTGCTTAAACAGTCAGCTTGTGCCATTAAAATATGCAAGTGAGTATAAAAAATATCCCCATTGCTCCGTCTAGGTGATGAAAAAGATTCTGCTAAATTATAGAATTTTAAAGCTTGTTTGGGGCGATTCATTTTTTTGTGAGCGTCGCCTAGGTGTTTGTAGGTGAGGGGGGATTTAGCGAATCTTTCTCCTAAGTGATTTCGAGCAATTTTAAGATTTTCGTTATAGTAAGATATAGCCGATTCATAGTCGCCGAGTTCTCTAGCAATTACTCCCAGAAAATAGGTGTTGCCAAACATCACAAAATGATGAGCGGTATCTTTGCCTTCAATGCTTCTTAAATCTTCTTGAAAATTGTCAAAACTTTTTCGTGCTTTAACTAAATTTCCTTTTTCGTATTCAACTCCATAAATCCTTTGTTGGGTGTTGTACCAAAAAGTATCCCAGCTATCGCCAATTTTGTTTTTGTATTTGCTTAAAAATTCTTTGTTATCTAGCAGTAAATCTTTGTAATCTGTTAGCGATATTGCTTGCTTGGCATAGGTGAGTTTAAAGTATTTGATGGCTGCTATGTTACTCCAATTTTCTTTTTGTTCCTCTACAATTTGTAGTGAGTCTACGAGGGTAGCTATACAATTAAAATTACTATTGGTTCTACATTCTTGGGTCAGCTCATAAAGTATGTCGTCAAATTTATTATTTGTATTCTGTCCATTAAAATTTAAACAGGCAAAAAAAAACAAATAAATAATAAATTTTTCATGATAGGGATTTTATGTGTTGTTTAATTTTTATGGGACGGAACCTTGGTTTTGCAAACCTTCGGATGTCCCAGCTATCAGTTCCGATTTGTTATCGGGATACGTGCTTCTATCTGGCGTATTGGGCATGCTTTGTCCTGCGTTGGGGCGGTTTTCTGTCCGCTACATCTTATGCTTCTTTTTGTATTCTGTTCAGACGCACAGCCGTGCGTCTCTATATGCTTTCTGATGCTATCTTGCATTGGGCAGACATATCGGGCTGCCCCTACGGTTTGTTTATATTGGGCAGAGACATAGGTCTGTTTTCTTTTTGGTTTATATTGGGCAGACACATAGGTCTGTTTTCTTTTTGGTTTATATTGGGCAGACACATAGGTCTGCCCCTACGGTGTTTTATGGTTGAATTTTGTAACCATTAATTTCTGGATATTGATTTCTGTCGAATTCATAAATGTATAGCCCTTCTTTTATTTGGGGTTTTAAATTTAATTTAATGGCTTGTCCATTTTTATTTAGGAAAAAATCATTGTTTAAGGGGCCATCATTTATGATACGTGTGCCTTCTCCAAGATTGGGTGGCTCCAGTTCAAAACAACACCAGGCTGCAGGGATATTTAGGCAAGGGAAGGGGCAAGGGCAGTCGTGTGGGCATCTAGGTCCTGCAATTCCCCCAATTCCAATTCGCCCCATTCTGACCCCTGTTGAATCTACAACTTGGCTTTGATCGCTTATTTCCCGAGTTTGAATATCCAATTGGTCAATCAATGTTTTAATTGAATCTAGAATGATTGCTTGAGTTTTGGGTTTGTTTGAAAAAAAGATTTTGCTTTCCAAGTTCTCTCTATAATTAGATAAGTTTTTTTGTAAAGCTTCTTGTTCTTTTTGCAGTGCTTTTAATTTTAATTCAGGAATGATTATGGTATAAGGTGGCTTCTTCTTGCATTTAGTATCTGCGATGTATACTTTTCGGCTAACCGTTTCTTTTGTGCCATTTAATACTTTGAGTGTTCCAGTTTGACCTTTGTAACGTGAAGGTATGCTTATTATAAATTTATTACCACTTTTTGTTACATTTATGTTTGTACCACCAATGGTGAATTCGACTCTTCTTGTTTCTTGTGTATCATTGATGATAAAATTATCATAGTTGATAGACATTGGACAACAATTGGGAACATAAGTGGAAGAGTCACTTCTACTCACTAAAATATTATTAGAAAAGAGATTGATACTCTGTGCATCACTACAAGGAAAGGGACAAGGGTGATTGGTTCTTCTGCCTGTTCCATTGTTTTCCATATAATCAATCGAGAATTCAACAGGACAGTCAATGGTAGTTGGCACTGTATTGTTCAATTGATTGCAGGAATCAGAACATGCCATAAAGGTGAGCAATATTATGGCTAGGATGCCATAATAGTAGTTTGTAATGTGTTGCATAATGCATGGTTTGGTGTTAGTATTTTAAATATACGAAAAAAAATAATAAAAAAATGGGCATTTGCCCATTTTTTTATTGAGTTAGTTTATTGTTATGCCTCTCCATTGCTACTTATGAAAGTAGCTACTCTGGCTATTTTAGAGCATGTTAGGAATTATCATTCAGCACTCAAAAGTTGTCTTTTTGAACCTG
>JAHDIA010000147.1 GCA_020631035.1 Chitinophagales bacterium
TTTTATCGTAGTGCCATTTATTTTACAGTGTATTCAATCATAACATAACAAAATGCAAAAAATAATCATAGCAGGTGGAAGCGGTTTCTTAGGACAATCGCTAGAGGACTTTTTTGTCAAACGAGGCGACGAAGTATTCATTTTAAGCCGCAAACCCAAAGCCAATAATCATATTTATTGGGATGGTCACAACTTGGGCGAATGGGTCAATGATTTGGAACAAAGTGATGTTCTCATCAACCTCAGTGGCAAGTGTGTAGATTGTCGCTACAATGAAAAAAACAAGGCCGCCATTTTAAGCTCACGCATCAACAGCACCAATGTTTTAAATGAGGCAATTCTAACAATGAAGGCTCCTCCCAAAGTTTGGATCAATGCCAGTAGTGCAACTATTTATGTACATGCCGAAACCCAATTGATGACCGAATCCAATGGCGTCATTGGCGATGATTTTTCAATGGGCATTTGTAAACAATGGGAGGCCGCCTTTTTTGGAACAGAGACTCCCAACACCCGAAAAATTGCCGCAAGAATTTCCATTGTCTTAGGCAACAAAGGTGGAGCATTGCCCAAAATCAAAATGATCAGTCGTTTGGGAATGGGTGGATACCAAGGCAATGGTCAACAAAAAGTAAGCTGGATACACATCAATGATTTTTGCGAAGCCATTTCTTACATCATCGACAATCCCAATTTACAAGGCCCCGTCAATCTTGCGGCACCCTACCCCACCGACAACAAATCTTTAATGAAGCAAATCCGTCAAGCCCTCAAAATGCCTTTTGGGTTTAGTCAATCTCCTGCTTTGCTCGAATTGGGTGCATGGCTAATGGGCACCGAAACAGAACTCTTACTCAAAAGCCGAAATGTCTATCCCGAAAAATTGGTCAACACAGGATTTAAATTTAAATTTTCCCACATCAGTACAGCGGTTGAGAATTTAGTGAGTTGATTCAGTAATTCGATAACCTAATTACATAGTCAACCCAATCAACCTAATCACCATTTTATCCTGAGCTTGTCGATTTATCCTGAGCTTGTTGAAGGAAGGATGGGGCAACGTCCCTCTTTCATGGCTTCGTGCGTACTGGTTAGCCAACGCATATTTTGTCCTTCGTACAATTGTTCATCCACCCGCTCGTCCTACGCTTTGAGATATAAATCAAGGAAGAAATTACTTTTAATACTTACTAGAAGCGGTGCGTATGGGGATGGATAAGTGTGCTGTATGGGCAAAACATGCAAGGTAAACCAGGCCAAGCTGGTCTGAAACGAGGAGAGTCGCCCATAAAAATTTAAAAAATTAGTTGCACTATAAACTTTTATTTTCCTTTGTTGTTATGCTTGATAGAATGACAAAAAAATTAGACATAGAAGAAAGACTTATTCCACACATCGGCAAGGTCTACAAACATCTTGGAATTTTAGTGAAAGAACAAGCAAAGGAACACAATGCGGATTTGTCACGGGAGCAATTTATATTGTTGAAAATGCTACACAACAAAGATGGCGTTCCACAAAGGGAATTGGCATTTATTACCGAGAATAACAAGTCTTCCATCACAAGATTGATTAATACTATGGAAAAAAAGAATCTTGTAGCACGTATTCCAAGCACTGGAGATGGACGAGTAAACCACATCTTTCTCACCAAAAAAGGTAGACAGGTATTCACCGAAACCTTACCACTTATCCTTGATATATTTAAAGAAATAGAACAGGGCATTTCGGAAAAAGAAATGCAAACAGCAATATATGTATTGCAAAAAATACTAAAAAACATCAAAAACTTGTCTAAATAGTTGCCCTATAAACTATCTTGCATATAAGCTTACAATACTATTGTATCTCACATCTCAAAGTCTAGCATTATGATACGAAAAATCATCATCATTTTAGTCGGAATTGCACTCATTGCAGGAGCCATACTCATCCGCAACAGAATGATGGCCAATCAGGAATCATCCAAACCTGTATTTAAAAAAGCAATAACAGCAGTCTCTATAAAAGAAGTTTCCAACTCAAATGAACCCATTAGTATTCGTGCAAGTGGCTCCCTTGCTGCTTACAATCGGGTGAGCTTATTTTCAGAAGTACAGGGCATTTTCGATTGGAGTGAAGGAAACTTCAAAGCGGGTGAATACTACAAAGCAGACAATACCCTAATTCAAATCAATAGTCAAGAATTTCAAGCAAATATACGGGCACAACGTAGCAATTTCGTTACGCAAATTGTTGGGCTATTGCCAGATCTGCGCTTGGATTATGCTGATGCTGCTCCCAAGTGGCAAGCCTATATGGACAAAATTGATGTAAACAAATATGTTCCTCCCCTACCAGATTTTTCATCTGAACAAGAAAAATTATACATTACTGGTAGAGGTATTTTGAGCAGCTATTACCAAATCAAAAACCTCGAAGAGCGATTGGGTAAATACAACATACAAGCACCGTTTTCGGGTGTACTCACACAAGCCTTGGTAAACAAAGGAACGCTTGTCAGCCCTGGAATGAAATTGGGAGAATTTATTGATCCAAGTCTATACGAATTGCAATTATCTGTCAATTCTGGCTATTCGGATTTGTTGAAAACAGGTAAAACGGTAGCACTCTCCAATATTGAAAAAACACAAAATTGGCAGGGCAAAGTAGTACGTGTTAATAGTATTGTAGATGCCGCTTCACAAACCATTCAGGCATTCATTCACGTACGTGGCAAAGGTCTAAGGGAAGGAATGTTCCTAGAGGCAGACATTCCAGCACAAGCAATAGAAAATGCTTTTGAAATAGATCGAAAACTGCTAGTAGACAACAATAAGGTCTATGTAGTACAAGATAGCTCCCTTAGCTTGATGGAGGTTGAACCAATATATTTTAATGAGCGTACAGCAATTGTAAAAGGCTTGGAAAATGGCACACAATTACTCGCCAAAAGTGTCCCAGGTGCCTACTCTGGTATGCGTGTCAAAATTCTAAAATAAATCACTCCTCTACTCTACCCAAATCAAAAACAATGAAGCAATTAATCGCTTATTTTATAAAATATCCTGTTGCCGTCAATATCTTGATGTTAGCCATTGTACTATTGGGCATCAATGGTATGTTGAGTACACGCTCGTCTTTGTTTCCACAAGTACCTGATAAATTAGTCGTAATAAGCATCGTTTATCCTGGTGCATCGCCAGCGGAAATTGAAGAAGGCATTGTTTTAAAAATAGAAGACAATCTACGTGGCTTGGTCGGAATTGATCGGGTAATTTCTGTTTCATCCGAAAATGCAGCAGTCATCACCATCGAACGTCAAAAGGATGCAGATATTGACATTCTATTGGCAGATGTCAAAAATGCTGTAGATAGGGTTCCATCTTTCCCTGTAGATATGGAGCCACCTGTGGTCGAGAAACGTTTGTCTCGATCACGCTCCATAGAACTGATTCTTGCAGGAGAAAATTTATCCTTGAAATCTTTAAAGACTGTTGCTCGGCAGGTCGAGGACGAAATTCGTGCAATCAATGGCCTCTCACAAATTACGGTTACTGGCTTTCCAGAAGAAGAAATAGAAATTGCTGTCCGAGAAAATGACTTGCGTGCTTTTAACTTAACGTTTACAGATGTGGCTCGGGCGGTTGCAAGTGCCAATATCCTTACCACTGGTGGCAACATCAAAACACTTGAGGAAGAGTACCTAATTCGTGCAAATAACAAATCTTACTATGGAGATGAATTGGATTTTATTGTCGTACGGGCAAATCCAAATGGACAAGTTATTCGATTGCGTGATGTCGCAACGGTAAGAGACAAATGGTCAGAAACACCAGACCGTGTGTACTACAATGCCAAGCCTGGTATTCAATTTTCCATTGGCTCAACCAATAGCGAAGATATTTTAGAAATTGCCGAAAATGTGAGGAATTATTCTGAAGAGTTCAATGCCACAAGAGACAACATTCAGCTTGAAGTGGTCAGTGACTTATCCGTCGTTTTACGCCAACGAACTGCTTTACTTATCGAAAATGGAACCATAGGTATCCTCCTTGTGCTCGTTTTTCTTTCACTTTTTCTAAAGCCCAGTATTGCATTTTGGGTCGCCGTCAGTTTACCCGTTTCCTTCTTTGGAATGTTCATGTTTGGGGTAAATGTCATCACCATCAATGTCCTTTCGCTCTTTGGAATGATTGTCGTAATTGGTATTCTGGTAGACGATGGTATTGTAATTGGAGAAAACATTTATCACCATTATGAGAAAGGTAAAAACTCCATCCGAGCCGCCATTGATGGGACTATGGAAGTCATTCCCCCTATCGTTTCTGCGATTTTAACCACAATTGTTGCCTTTGGCACATTCTATTTTATTGATGGTGATGTAGGGGCGTTTTTTGGTGAAGTCGCATCAGTGGTAAGCATTATCCTCTTAATCTCTCTGGTCGAAGCTCTCATCATTTTGCCTTCACACATTGCCCACTCCAATGCTTTAAAAGAGGGCGGGCAAAACTTTCTGCTCAACCGCTGGGCAGACAAAGCAATGGCTTGGATGCGGGATAATATTTACTCCCCTCTCCTACGTTTTTTCCTAGAAAATAAATTTTTTGGACTCAGTATACCCATTGCTTTGATGATCATAACAATTGGAGCTATGGGTAGTAGCTTGATAAAGTTCACCTTCTTTCCACCCATTGCCAGTGATTTGGTGCAGGTAGAATTGAGCTTGCCACAAGGGACAAGCGAAACAATTACGGATTCCATTATTACCCGCATCGAAGAAGAAGTTTGGGTCGTTGGGGAAGAATTCACAGAGGAACAAAACAATGATATGGAGGTTGTGCAAAATGTCATTCGACGCATCGGTCCTGGTACTTCCAATGCTAGCTTAATTGTCAACTTATTACCTGGTGAAAATCGAGATTGCTCCGCCAACGAATTTGCCAATCTACTTTCAGAAAAAATGGGTCCTATTCCAGAAGCGGAGAAAATCGTTTACAATTCAGGGACCACTTTTGGTGGTCCTCCTATTTCTGTCTCCTTCTCTAGCAATGACATCACAGAATTAAAAGCGGCAACCGAAGAGCTAAAATCAGGTATGCGACAAATGCCCCAACTCAAAGACATCGCCGACAATGACCCTGAAGGCATCAAGGAAATCCAAATTAAATTAAAGGAAAATGCTCATCTCTTGGGCTTGACTTACAATGATGTTATGTCACAGGTACGCTCGGCATTTTTTGGGCAGCCTGTACAGCGTTTCCAACGTGGAAGAGACGAAATTCGTGTATGGGTTAGATATGACCGCAAAGAACGTTCGTCTATCAAAAACTTGGATGAGCAACGCATTGTCACCCGTACAGGACAACGCATTCCCTTTTCAGAAATTGCAAGCTATACCATACAGCGTGGCGATGTGGCAATCAACCACCTTGACGGACGACGTGAAATTCAAATCACATCCAATTTAAAAAACAACAAGGACAGCGCAACCGAATTACTTGGCATCATCAAAAGCGAAATCATTGCAGATATTTTGGCACGTTACCCAAGTATCAGCCCATCTTATGAAGGTCAAAACCGTGAAGCAAACAAAGTAGGAACATCTGCAATGGCCGTTTTGCCCATTACCTTCTTTATCATTTACATCATCATCGCCTTTACTTTCCGCTCCTACACCCAACCCATTTTGCTATTTGTTATGATACCCTTTAGCTTGATTGGTGTGGCTTGGGGACATTACATTCACGGCTTCCCTGTCAATATTTTATCAATGTTGGGTATAGTTGCACTTTTGGGAATTGTGGTAAATGATGGTCTCGTCCTTATAGGTAAATTCAATTCCTTCCTCAAAGAAGGCTTGCCCTTTTCCCAAGCACTCTACGAAGCTGGACGCTCACGTTTCCGAGCTATTTTCTTGACATCTATCACAACAGTTGCAGGGCTTGCACCGCTTATTTTTGAGACGAGCCTACAAGCACAATTCTTAATCCCAATGGCGATCTCTATTGCATATGGCATCACACTTGCCACTTTCTTAACACTCTTTATGCTGCCCATTTTATTGTCGATAAGCAATGAAATAAAAGTTGGTAGAGTTTGGTTGTGGACAGGCAAAAAACCAACACGAGAAGAGGTCGAAAGTGCCGTTAAAGAAATAGCATCCGAAAAGGAATATGAAATGGGATAAGTCCTACAAGTAAAACACAAATGGTTCTTTGACAATTTTTGGAGAGTGATTCTTGAACAAATAGAAGGGAGCCACAGGCGACTGGATAGCTTGTTTAAGAATCATCTCTCTTCCGCAAAAATTGTCAAAGAACCACATAAATTAATTAAATGAAACAGTTAATATATATCTTTCTATTTTTTGTTACAGGCAATCTTTTATCTGCACAAACAGTCTTGACGACCAATAATGCAGTAGATTTATTGTTACAAAACAATTACGGTGTAAACATCGCTCGAAACAATGTAAAAATAGCCGAAAACAACACCAGCAAAGAACTCAACGGCTATCTTCCAACGCTAGGGGCAAGTGCGGGAGTCAATGCCAGTCTAGGTGGATCAACTCAAACTTTTGGCGAAAACTTTTCACAAGGACCAGGCAGCAATAAAATCACCATAAACAATGCTTTTCAATGGGGCGCAAATGTAGGTGTACAAGCCAATTACACCATCATCGATCGCACACGTGATTACACCCTTGACCAACTCAAAGAACAATTGTCATTTACTGATTTGGAACTACGTCAAACAATTGAAGTAAATATTTTACAATTGTTCAGTTCCTATTATCAACTGGCTCAATTGATCGAAAACCTAGTGGTACAAGAACGCACTTTTGAGACTTCGCAACAGCGTAAGACACGCGCCCAATATCGCTTGGAATATGGACAAGGTTCAAAATTGGATGTCCTCAATGCAGAAGTAGACATACAGCGTGACAGTGTAGACTTATTAAACTTGAAACAGCAAATTGCCAATGTCCGCCGCAACATCAACGTCATCATCGGGCAAGAGGTGGATACAGATTTTGTGGTAGATACAACTTTGAATTATGACCCCAAACTAAATCTATCACAACTCATCGAACAAGCCAAAACAAACAACATACAATTACTCGCCCTAGACCAAAACATCAAAATTCGTGCTTATGATTTACAGATTTTGGATGCGACTCGTATGCCGACTTTGAATGCCAATGCCTCCTACTCCTTCAGTATGTCTGATTTGCCCAAGGAATCATTTACGACTTTTCAGAGCAATCGGGGTTTGGGGGTAGACCTCACTTTGGGTTGGAATATCTTTGATGGCGGTATCCGAAAAATGCGCAAAGAAAATGTCAACATCGCTCTTGAAAACCAAGCCCTACAACGCAGTCAATTAGAAGCCGAAATCATTCGGGATCTCCAAAGTGCTTGGGAAACTTATCAAAACGCACTCTTTATCTTAAAGGTAGAACAAAAAAACATCACCACTGCACAAGCCAATTTTGAATCTACCCAAGAGTTCTTCAAAGCGGGCCGTTTGACCTCTGTAGAATTTCGCCAAGCCCAACTCAATTTATTAAACGCCAAACGCAGTTACAACAATGCCAAGTACAATGCCAAATTACTAGAGGTACAATTGTTACAATTAAGCGGTGGACTTTTGGATGGTATGAATTAATTGGAGGCTGGGGCAACGCCCCTCTTTTATGGCTACGTCTTGGTCAGGTTAACCAACGCATGTTTTAGGCTGCGTCGTAAATCTCGTCCGCCCGCTCATCCGACGCTTCTGGAATTATTTTAAAGCCCAAACTGTTCCTTTGAATATGATTACTGTTGGTTCTATTTCTAGGAGCGAAGCCGCTCAACATTTTGATTTTTTAGCAGAAAAATTCTCAGGTCGTCGCAAGGCCATCAAGGAGTATACCCATACCTATCCCGAATTCGTTTTTTGGATTTATCCCGACGGTACTTTGTTCGATGCCAAAGATGCCCACAAACGCAATGTCCCCAAAGGCTACGACTACATTTTAAAAGATGAACCCGATTATGGCGGTTTTCTCCGAGGTCGCCTAGCACGACAATTTGAAGAACAAATCATTGTAATCTATTGTAGAGAAGAAGCTCTCGCAAGCGACCCAGAAAAAATTGAACAATTTTTGACAGGCATTGCCCAAATCCCCCTACCCATTGATCCTAGCACATTGGTTGTTTCCGACAACGGAGACATTTATGGAACCTTGGAAGATTTAAACAATCGTTCATAGTACTAGGCATACTTCAATCTACCTTTGGGTTTAGGTATTTCCCTACCCAATTCTTTAGCGACCTCAATCCACTCTTCAATAATTACTTCGACATTCGCAAGTGCTTCCTGATACGAATTTCCATCTGACATACAACCTGCTAGTTCAGGCACTTCTGCCAAATAACAATCATCTTCTTTGCTCCAATAAATGATTATTTCATATTTTAATTCTTTATTCATCTATCATTCTTTATTATTCATCATTGGACTCTATTTCATCCATTAATTTGTATTTTAAAATTATTCCTCTAAACTGTTTTACTTGATATGCTTTTGCTTTGTTATCTTTTGTAGGTTGTAAATTAAGTATTTCTTCTATATCTTCCCTAGTAAATATATGATGACTACCTTTTATTCTCTTTGTAAATTCAAAATATGCTAACAGTTTTAGCAAATCTTGAAATTTGATATTTTTATCACTATTGCCTTGTAAAATTTTCTGCAATAGCTTTTCTACTTTACTCATTCATTGTTTTTACTCAAATATAACCTATTTTTTGAAAAACAGGTATCATGTAACAAACAGTAAAGACAAAAATATTTCCCTTACAAGATAGAGATTTTTATGAAAAATTTAAAGAACTTCAAAAAGTCAGTAAAATCAGAAAAGCAATTGACCTTAAAGCAAATGCAACAAGTTAATGGCGGAAACAAAATAGGTCCTATAGAAGAACCAAAAAGCTCACCCGTTTTGGATCATATTTGGACAGATTTAGGTGGATGGAATTAATCCGTTTTAGACCAATAAAGAATTGTATATTGGTCTAAAAAAGGCAAGATGGAGACTTCTCCATCTTGCCTTTTTTTGTTTGATAAGATAAACGAGATTTTTTCGAGAGCAAAGAAGGGACGCACATCCCCAATTATGCCTGATGGAAGCGATACCTGCTGCTTTCAGTGGGGCTTATGAAGCAGGAAGCTCCAACGGCTGACGCTAGGAAGACTAGAAGCGACCTTGCTGAATGCCCCAATGAAGTAGCAAGTACAAGCGTACAGCAGGGAGCCCCCATCAAACGAAGCCCCAAACGTTCCGTTCAAAAACGGAAATCAGCCAATCTATCAATGGAAAGTTCCTGATTAGAGGAAAGAAGGAAGACTGACTTAGGCCGTTTTATTTCTTTTGTAAAATTAATTTTGTAAAAAGCAAGGGAAGCCCAAACATTATAAAGGTCCGCCGCTTCTACCAGTTCAGCTACCCCAATCAAGACTGGGGGTGGGACTCGAACCCACAACCTACGGATTAAGCATTATAGAAGGAAATATTTGGTAATCCTCGCTTTTTTTGCTGTTAAGAAAGGTAAACTAAAACACTATGGTTTCACCTGAAGAAATTAGTTGAAGGAAGTGTTCTATACGCCTTTCTTATATCTTGTGTGTTGTTGAAAACGGAAAACAAATAGTCTAGTTTTAAAGTGCCCTTACGAGCAGAAGGAAGACTATTTTAGGCCGTTTTGTATCTTCAAATCAAAAATGGAAAACAAACATTCTAAGTCAATTAAAGGTTGAGGTAGAGAAGGAAGAATGTTTTACGCCATTTTTTATCTTTATAAAAGCGAGGGAATCTCAATCGTTATACATTTGTCGTTCTAACCGCTGAACTACCCCAGACAAGCTGGAGGTGGGATTCGAACCCACGACCTACAAAGCCCCTTAGAAGGAAACGCTTGATAGTCCTCGCTATTTTTGCTGTTGAGAAAAGAAAGGTAAACTAAAACACTATGTTTTCATCCAAAGAAATTAGTGGAAGGAAGTGTTTCATACGCCTTTCTTATATTTTTCATATCAATTCTGCTAAAATCTTTTCAACATCGGTAACATTGATGTCGCAATCTTTCAAGCCAATGGTAACATCTGCTCCCTCTTTTTCGGTAACCATTTCGCCAAAACGGGCTTCGAGGTTTAAGAGAGCAAGCGTGTACATATTGGGACGGCTTACATTAAAACGTGCCAACTCTTGGCTAATCAATGCTACATTGCCATAGGAACCTTCGACATTGTTGTGAAAGGCTCTACCCGTCATATACAAGTCGGTAAAGATGGTTCTTTTCGCCTCTAGGTTGACAATCAAAGGAACACAGTACGCCCCTACCCCATTCAAGTCAAACTTGTTTTGAACCGTTTTGATGTCAAAAGATTTCTTGTCGCTGTTTACTTTGTCTCGAATCATCCAACCTGCATGACAATCCATTTCGACAAAGTTGTTGCCTGCATATTTGTAAATCTGTACCGCCAAGTATTTGACCTCTTGGGGTATTTTTTTCAAAGTGATGTCGATGAACTCAGCTGCGCCATAAGGAGCCGACTGAATGTCTCCCGAATGAACGATGCCATCTGATTTCAAATTGGTGTAACTTACGTGACCAACATATTTGTAACTGGCATCAAATTGCATCACCGACAAATCCAAATCGGTTCGTCTATCGCCATCTTTCCAGTACACAAACAATCTCAAGACCTTGTCCATATCCATATCAATCTGGCTACCTCTACCGACAGTCAATAGACCATCAGAGGCTTTTCTTTGCTGAAGAGGGACGGTGTATTGCGC
>JAHDIA010000148.1 GCA_020631035.1 Chitinophagales bacterium
ATCAGGCGTAATATCGCATCTTTTTGTCCTTCGTTTTTGGGCTTCTCTGTCCGCTTCACGCCTTGCTTTTAATTTTTTTTGCGCCCGTTTTTGATTTAGACCTTACCTGTAAGGTCTCTACGGGGATGCTTATTTGATTTCAAATACAGCGTATGAACCAAAACGTTGGATTTCTCCAAACACTTCGTTTCTTGTGACGGTCTTTTTATTGTTTTGTCCCTTTTTTTTCACAACTCTATCTGTCGCCAACAATTCTAATTGAGAATTTCCCTCCAAAAAATCCATAAAACCACTGAATTTCCGCTTGATTGATTTGTCAGGGGTTTGATCATATTCAGCAGCTCGAAGGTCCACAATAATGTATTTAAAATTGGAGGCTCTAAGAACCTGAGCAATTTTCTCTTTATTTTGATAACGTTTTTTGAGGGCTTGATAATAAGCAAACAAATTGTCGTTGAGTACCCGCTTGTCATTTTTGCGGATAAAGAAAGAAAAAGCTGTTCCTGCCCTATAAATTAAAGATTCGTCTTCACTATTGATTTGATCCAATGCATCATTGATATTATTGAGATAGGAATCAAACACTTGTCTCTCAGTAAATGCGCCTGTTTGGTATCTAATGATTTGTGCATCAAACAAATACTTGCCCGCATTTTTGTTGAGGCTATTGATATGCGAAACCCTTACAACATAAGTCATTCCTATCCACAAAAAACTCATTAATAAGAGAGAGCCAAATATTGTTTTAAGTGCCCAGCCTTTGTGTAGTTCATATTTTTGGGCAGCAGCGATCAACAACAAAATACCCAGTGGCAGAATCAAATAACCATACCAAACAATACCTCCTCCCAATAAAAACCACAAAAACCAATACAAACAAGAGAAATTGATACCTGTCCGTACCAACAAATTGTGGTGCTTAATTCTTTTTTGAATGATGTAAAACAAGAACACAAAAAGCCCAATCATTACACTATAAGTAATGGCATCTTTAGACCCAGAAACAAAATTAAAGACTTGTCGAAATGGTTCATAAATGCCTAGGAAGAATTTATATACATAAGCTGTTAATACCCCAACTGGTGCTACTTCAAAATCGGTTTTTGCCAAATAGCGATCCATATTAGGCGTATTGCTCTTTAGAATTTGATAGGATACTGTAAACAAATAAGAATGTGCCCCTGCTATTGCTGCCATAAAAAGACTCAACAACATCACCAAGATGCCCCAAAGCGGTTTTCGGACCAAACCTATGATGAGCAAAATAGGCAAAAACATAAACAGCAAATAGCCAATTTCAACATGATATCCCCTAACATTGGTATTGACACTTACATCATAAGGCAATGAGAGGTAACGGGCAATCAATGGATTTTCATATCCAAAGAAACGTTGCAATTCTTCCCTAACAACATTATTGGGTCGAGATCTTTCAGACAAACCTGGCTTTTTTGCTGCTGGATTGTTGCCTTCTGTAGATGTCCCCCTTTCAAAGGGGTTTTCAATGATAAGAGAATGCTCTTGTTTTTTGCTTGTATCTTGTTCAACTTCGTTAGCTTGTGCAGACAAAGTAAACGGAATAATGAGCAGACAGGCAGTCAAACACCATTTCCAAAACAGCTGTATATATGTACTTTCGTGTTCCAAATAAACATTACTTTAATCTCAAAAAATCTAATTTCCCTGCTTGTTTCCTGATTTGTTTTTGTTTCTATTGTTATCTGATTTTCTAGAGGTGTCTTGTTTTCGACCTTTTCTATTGTTCTTTTTAGGGGTCGTATTTTGTTTTTTATTTGGAGCCACTTTTCTTTTGGTCTGTTGCTCCTGTTGATACTCTACCCAATTTTTGTGCATCCTAGGCATATCAATGTCAGGACCGCTTCCTTTACCATTTACCAATGAAGTTGGTGAAAAACTTTGAGTTTCAAAGTAATTTTTAACAATCCAAGGAAAAAAAGGTAGTAAAAAAACCAAACCATAGACCACTGACAAACGAATGCTTCTAAAAAACTGTTGTCGGTCTTTTCTAAACATCAAAAAGAGTAGCACCAATCCAATTGCCAATAGAATCCACTGTAAACTTTCAACTCCATAATGGTATTGTCGCAAAGCCGAGAAGTCATCCAGTTTTAGCAAAAAGACCAAAAAGAGCGAAATGAAACTAATTGCCAAAAAAGCCCATTTACCATTGAGGGCATACCAAATCCCTGCCAAAACTCCCAAGAATACAAACAAAGATGTCAATTTAATACCCATTGCAAAACCACTAAGCAGGGCTGCCAATACCAATAAGCTTCCATTTTTGATTTGGTCGCCTGTAAAGTAAAAAATGCTGATTTTTTCTTCTTCCATCTCCTCCACTCTATTCGTTTTTTCATCGACTTTCAAACGGCTCACCCACTCGACAAAAACAAGCACAATTGTCAGACAAATAAACAGTAGTCCCAAATCGACTTTTAACTCATAGGCAGATTGATGGTAAATACTAGGAGTAGCATAAAAGATCAACAATGCCAATAGTAGATAATTCGTATTGATTTTGAGCCAGTTTTTGCCCAAATAGTACATTGCAAACAAGCTCAATACTCCCCCAACAGAAGAAAGTGCCATAACAACCTCTGTCTTACCAAACAAGATATGCCCCAAAGACATCAACAATGCCCAATTGTAGGGTTGAAAGCCTTCTACTAGTCCCCCATAATCTCGAATAAGCCCTGGCAAATTGATGTACAATGTCAATGAATCAAAGCCTCTTGGAAGTGGACTAATGATGTTAACCAAGTTGATACAAATAAAGAAAAGCGTCAATACAAAACTAGCTACTCCCAAAACATTCAAATCACTGGGTAACTCAATGGGTTTGATAAGTGTTTGCTTGATGAATTTCCAAGCTCCCCGCCAATTGAGTGCCAATAGGAAAAGCAAGACCATAAACACTGCAAAAAAGCGCAGTAATCCCATAGCTGCTCCCATAAACAACACCAATGTCAACACCATCATACCCGAAGCTATGTTGAGAATACTCTGCCCACTCCCCTTCATATAACTTTCTAGCAACACACAAAGCAATTCTCCCAAAGAATAACAAAGCATAATGATGAGATAAGTAGCCAAGCTAGTAAAGCCAACACTTGACAAAAGCGAAACAAATTCCCCAGTACTCTCAATAGGAATTTCCTGAATCTTTCTTAGGTAAGCTCCCACACTAAGCACAATCAAACCCAAACCCAATCCAAAAATGGATAATCCATTGATCCATTTTTGGATCTTAATCTTTCCCTTTTTCGCTGCCATCACCAAGGCTGTTACCAAAATGGTCACAATACCCAAAGCAATGGTCAAATCCAAATAATGGAAATATTTAAAAGCATAATAATGGGTCGGATGCTTTTGCCAATAATCTAAAAAAATGACTACTATCCAGAAAACTGAAAAAAGTATCGCTAGTAGATTGTATAAATTTTTCTGCATTAAAAGTTTGTAAACCCAAGTAATTAGAACCGAATATCCAGTGCAAGCGTATAATCCAGTATGTTTGGATTGGCAAAGTTATAGATTCCACCTCACAAAGCTTATTTTTTGATTATAAAATGCAAGGATCAACTCAATATTGTATAGAAGTTGATAGAAGTAGTTGACAAAAGAAAATTTGAAAGTGACTTAATGTGGATATATATTCTTAATTTTGGACTTTAATAAAAAGCCATCATTTGCTTTTTAGCACAATCATCCCCCATTATTTCAAGCAAAGCTTGTAGATGATGATGAAAGATGTACATTAGTGATAGTTAATGCAGTTTGAAATTTATCAATGGTTGGTGCCAATAATTGGCATTTTTTTTATCATCCGTACACTCAGAGCCTATTTTAAAGGTAGAAGAAGTACTGGAAGTATCATCTTATGGTTGATATTCTGGATAACCATTGTCATTTTGGCTGTCATTCCCAATGAACTATCCTACAAATTGGCCAGTATGCTTGGCTTTAAGAGCAATGTCAATGCTGTTATCTTTATTGCTCTCGGAATATTATTTGCCTTTGTTTTTTACCTCTCCTCTACCATTGAACGTTTAGAGGAACAAATCACCCAACTCACCCGAAAAATAGCCATTGAACGCCAAGATTTAATTGAACACAATCCCGAATTCAAGTTAAATGGGCACCATCATCAAGAAAAAGAAGATGAACTCATACAAAACAAAGCAGCATCCAACAAAATAAAGTCTTCTGAAAAATAAGCCCTTCCCTTTATGAATGTCCTCTTTGTATTGGAAAATCACTATCCCAATATTGGCGGTGTCGAAACACTGTTTAAAACACTTACAGAAGCATTGGTCGCTCAAGGACACCAAGTACGTATTGTCACCACTCAATTGGAAAATACTGTCCGTAAAGAGACACTTAATGGGGTCGAAATAGTGCGTTATCCTTTTTACAGTCGTTACATTTTTACCTTTTTTGCTGTTTTTCCCATTATGTCCCATATGCGTTGGGCCGATGTGGTTCACACAACTTCTTATAATGCAGGTCTGCCTGCTTTCATAGCTTCCAAACTATTTGGCAAAAAAATCATCATTACTTTTCACGAAGTCTGGAACAAATTGTGGTTCAAGCTCCCTTATATGAATCCCATTTCGACTTATCTCCATTATCTTTTTGAACAAATGTTGGTGCGCTTGCCTTTCAATTATTTTGTAGGTGTATCCCAAAGTACTGCCGATAGCCTTAGAGCAGCAGGAGTTGCCCCCAAACGCATCATTGTCAACTACAATGGCATTGATTACGATGAAGTCGCACAAAAAAACAAAGCTTTCCCCCTCAATCCCCCCAAGAAGTTCACCTATACTTATTGTGGACGGCTAGGAATGTCTAAGGGCATCAACCTCATTTTGGAAGCGGCACAAACATTTAGACAAACACATCCCGATTCTGTCCTCAAAATGATCATCCCCAAAAATCCCAAAGCGTTTTTTGAAACCATTCTCAAAGAAATTGAGGACAAGGGGCTGAGTGACTATGTCGTCCTCAAACACCATTTGAGCTATGATGAACTCATTACGGAGCTAAAATCTTCTTCTTGTTTGGTGGTTCCTTCTTATAGTGAGGGTTTTTGTTTTATGGCGGTCGAATGCATTGCGCTAGGTGTTCCCCTAATTTCTTCTGATCAAATGGCATTGCGAGAGGTGGTTTCTGGAAAATTCCTCAAAATGAAGGAGCATTCTACTCAGGCACTTTTAGATACTTTGGAACTCGCCTATCAAGATAAATGGGAAAATACACCCATCAAAAAGTTTGAATTGGATACATCTGTACAGAATTATATTGAGATGTATGAGGGGTTGAAGATTTTAAGTTGAAAATTCGTACGCATTCCGTCCCAATCAATCAACTATCAACTCAAATGTTCCAAGCTGGTTTGTTTTCCCCAATTTCCCTTTTCTTCTTCGGACCACAATTCGGGGAAAAACATAATGCGTTGATTTTTGGGAGGTAGGTATTTTTGCCAGTTGGTCCCTCCTGTTGCGGCAATATCTGCGGGGTCTTTTTGTAGATAACGAACAGCAGAACGATAATGCGCTAGTGGCCAAAGTACATTGGCTTGAACATCGTATTTTTTGAGTTCGAGTATGAGGGTTTTGTTGACTTGCTCTTCGTCAGAAAGTTGTTTGTATTGCTCCCAGAGGTTTTTGTGGTAAAAATCTCGGATGAGGTGAATAAAATCGTTGCTGTATTTTTTCTCAAATTGACGAAGGGTTAAGGTTTTTTTGCCCGTTGCCAATTCGGTTGCCCCTCGTTTCCAATAAAGGTATTTATATTTTTCGTTGATGTCCTCACTTTTGGCAAGTTGTTTACGGGCTGTATGGTGAATGAGGTTGTTTATGGGGGTAGAGCAAATTTCTATCATTCGAAATTGTGCTGATTGAAAACCACTGGCGGGCAAGAGTGCCATCCGAAATTTGAGGAATTGATCCACATCCATTCCCTCCACCATTATCTCAAAAGAGTTGACTAGATTGGAAAAATAGTTATTGATGCGTTTGAGTTGTATCAAATATTTTTCGGCTGTCAGATTGAGGTCATCTGCAATGATGTCTATGGCGTGTAAAATCAGGTTGAAGTACAGCTCAGTAATTTGGTGATAAACAATAAAGATGTACTCATCTTCAAAAGGTGTCGCAGGTGTTTGTAGGTTGAGCAAAACATCGAGTCGAATGTAATCCCAATAAGTAAGGTATTCTGAATAGAGTAGGCCATCGAGGTAAGAGAGCATATCTTGCCCCATAGCACTGTATTTCTCTTGAAGAGCAACTAATTTTTCGTGTATTTCTGGCGTGATTTCCATTGGGCTAATTTACAATTTTTTAGCTGTGTTGCCCTTCTTCTTTTTGGTATTTTTTAAATTGTTCTAAAAATACTGCCAAAGTCGCCATTATCAAGAAAGTAAAAATGGTACTGCCCAAAACAATGAGTGAACGAACAGGTTTGGTCTTTCGTTTGGAGGGTACAGCTTTTTCAAAGTAATGTAGGGTTTCCAGTTTTTTGTTGATAATATTAGAGGTTTGTTCGTAATTGGATTTGGCATTTTTGTAATCGTCCACAGTATTTTCGAGTATGTTCATCAAGATAGTAATACTCACCGTATCCTCTGGATTGGTTTCAATGAGGTATCTGATGCTATCATTGAGCATTTTTACTTCTTTTTGCCTGCTCTCAACCTGTTCCTTTAAGATGGGAATTTGATTCTTCTTCATTCCAAACAACATCTCTCTATTCATATCATCAATCTTGGCAGCGAGATCGTTTGCCCAATCAGCAGCTTTTTGACGATCTTGATCCAAGACGCTTAACTCTACAGCAGTTTGAGCATTTTTTTTAATGCTGTAATTTTTTCTGAACCTCTCCCCTACTTTGTAAGCTGCATCTCTACTATTAGGATCAATTTCATAATGTTCGTATAATTTGTATTGATTGATTGCATAGCCTAGCAAACTTGCCGATTCTCCCATTGTAATGACACGGTCAATTTCGGCATTGCCCCCAAAGGGATAAATTGGTTTTTCGCCTCCTTCCTTTTGAAAAAGTGCTTTATCCAATAAAGATGGATTGGCTGGAATAAAAACCACAGTGGATTGATAATAATTGGGCAATAGAAGTGAGATGCCCGCACTGATAAGGGCGGCCAGCACTGTAAATAGCAAAATGGGTTTGATCCATTTTAGGAGAATAGAAAATACCTCAAACATACCTTGTTTTGATCTGTGAATTGTTTTACCTCTAAACGGAATTGTTTTGGGTCTATTTTACGCACTATCATTAATGCCATCAAAGGTAAGGAAAATCCAAGGGATGGATATTGTATGTGAGGACTATTTTAGGAATGATAAAAAAATAACTTCCCGATTTTGGCGGCGACATTTTCCGACCTACTACGTCAAAAATACTCGCCTTAGCTCTGCTAGGACTGCGTTTTTTTCCTTGTAGGTCAAAAAATCTCATTGTCAAAAACAAGGAACTTATTATTTAACCATTCCTTATATAGAAAAGAAAAAGCCCGTCTAAAATAGACGGGCCAGAAAATTAAACCTTTAAACTAACTAAAACCTTTGTATTTTTATTATTCGTTGTTATCAACAATGTTCATATTGCCAAATGGAATGTCTTGCGAAACTTCTACAACATATCTTCCCGCATCCAATCCATTAAAGTCTAATACAATTTTTTTATCTGATTTTTTTAATTGAATGAATCTGTAAGTTCTTGCCAACTCTCCATCCAAGTTTTTGATGTCAAATCTGTATCCTACATTTTCATCTTTAGAGACATATGTCAAATCAATGCTTGCAGTAGTTTTGTCTGGCATCAACATCACCCCTGTTTTATAGAGTGTACTTTCTTCCTCCAAAGTAGTTTCTACTTCTTCAACAGAGTTGTCAATCAATACAAAATCTTCAACATTGTCATTATATGCTAATAAATCTGACTGTGCATTGAGTGTAACAAAAGAGAGGGTAAACAAACTGATGATAAATACTTTCAATTTCATAACTACTAATTTTCTTGGTTCGGTAATCTAACTATTATGGGGATGTAAAGGGGGGGGAGATTTTGAATAGCAACAACACTTGATTTTACGATAGCAAGAAAGAAATGGTTACAAAAAAAGTTAAATCAATCTATTTTTTTGAGCAAGAAACGCTCAGAAAAGAGCACAAGCAATTATTTATCAGCTACTTATATCAAAATAAAAAAGTCACGTTTTTTTCAAATCCTCTCGAATGACAAAACTAATAAGCTCAGGAACGGAGCCAACATTGAGTTTTTTGAGTGCATTTTTGCGGTGAGTCGAAATGGTATGCGGGCTCAAAAATAACTTTTCAGCAATTTGTTTGGTACTCAATCCTTCGGCAACCATCCGTACAATTTCCTTTTCTCTGTCTGTCAATTGTTCAAAAGCTTCATCTCGTTTTTTGGTGGCGGCATTGCTTTCCATCAAAACGTCTACAACTTTATCGCAAAAAAATCGCCCTCCATTCAAAATGGCTTGGATAGCATTTTGCAATTCATCTTCTCGGCACTCCTTGGTCAAAAAGCCCTTGATGCCAAATTTGATGGTTTGTCGAATATTGGACGTCTCATCGTCTTCAGAAATAATAAGGAGGTGTACTTCTGGATGGCTTTCGATGATTTGTGGAATGTCTACCAAGTAAAAACTTTCGGGCTGATTGTAGTCCAAAATCACCAAATCGGGTTGGTGTTTGCCAATGCTTGCCATCAACTCTGTTAGATTACTGACCACATCAACCACCGATAGATTTTCGGTTAGAGACAAAAGATACCGCAATCCCATACTGGTAATGTACTGGGCATCAGCTAATACTATTTTAATCTCTTTGGTCAATTTATGGTCATTTTTGTTTGTCGCATACCAATTTGTAATTGGTAGAGAGGCAAAAATACAATTTGTCCGCTCTATTTTTTGTCTAAAACGCTACTTTCACTCAAAGAAGTGTAGTTTTTAGCAAATATAACAGTTTTGCTCAATGAAAGTTGTTTGTTGTTGATCGGCTTTATTGGTAAACTGAACAATTTATATACTATCTTAGTTTAGTAATAGTAAAAAAGGTTTTAACTTGGATTCAATTACACAGATTACTTTAGGCGCAGCAGTTGGCGAGGCCATTGCTGGTAAAAAACTGGGAAACAAAGCAATTATATGGGGGGCGATTGGTGGAACCATTCCCGACTTAGATGTCCTTTTTTTCCCATTCATCAGTGAACTTCAACAACTTTCCTTTCATCGGGGATTTAGCCACGCTTTCTTTTACATACTCTTATTTGTTCCCATCTTTGCTTATCTCGTACACCTTCTCTACAAAAAAAAGCAAATTGCCCAATACAAAGATTGGTTCTGGCTTTTTATGGGTTCCATCATTACCCACCCAATACTCGATGCTTTTACCACCTTTGGTACACAACTCTGGCTGCCTTTTAGCCGAGAAAGAGTGGCACTCAGCACCATTTTCGTTGCTGACCCATTGTATACCGTTCCCTTTTTGTTATGTGTCATAATTGCCTCTCGTTTTGCCCGTACTAGTCAAAAACGTCGATTTATCAATTATTTGGGCTTGGGACTGAGTACTACTTATTTGTTGTTTACCTTTTTCAACAAGCAATACATCAATCGGCAAGTTCGTAGCGGAATGGAAGCTGCCAATATTCCCTATCAAAACGAACGCTTCATCAGCAACCCTACCCCACTCAACAATGTTTTGTGGTACAGTGTTGCCGAAGTACCCGCACAAAAAGGCTATTATTTGGGCTTGTATTCTTGGTTCGACCAAGCTCCACATGACGACTTTATATTTGTCAAGCAAAATGCGCATTTGGCAAATCGTTTTCAAGACCAAGCGGCTTTTGAAGAGTTAAAATGGTTTTCGGATGGCTACTACAATCTGGAAGAAATCAGCGAAGACACCATTTTGTTCAATGACATCCGTTTTGGCATCATAGATGGTTGGAACACAGGACAACCGAACTATCCAGTTCGTTTTAAGTTGTTTGAAGAAAATGGAAAATTGGATTTGGTATCAATGCGAGGTCCTGAACAGCTATCTGATGGGAAGAAAATCATCCAACAATTGACGGATCGCATTCGTGGTAGAAAATGGACTTCTAATAATGAGTTGAATTGATACTTTTTTGAATTTTGGACGGAATGTTGAGGGCTTCGGATGTTCGTGTGTCCCCGCTATTCGTTTCTATGGTGGTGTCAGAAACATCAAATAAGACCGTCACGCTAGTGTAGACGTTGCGTGCAATGTCTCTACCAATTGTTGTGTGTTGCCCTGCCACGTATACATTACCACCATATCCACTGCTATCGGCGTTTCGGCGTAGGAGGCATGTTTTGTCCTTCGTCTTTTCGTTAAGTTTTTGTGTTCTTTCCAACAAACGTCAATTGGAATTGAAATTTTGTATGAGGGATAGTAGTGGTTACCCCGCAGTGTAAATCCCAATTACCCTTTCGTTTATGACTTTTGAGATAGAATACTGGTGGACTATCGGGATAGTCCCTGCCCTAAAACGAGGAGTAAAAACGGATAGCCCGACCCGACGAAGGAGGGACATACCCAAAACAATATCAGTATTAACCCAAAAGGTGTTTAGATATGGTAAAGTAGAAACTAGAACCAACATTCTCTTCTGATTCTACCCAAATTTCCCCCTTGTGTTGTTCGACTATGCGTTTGCATATTGCCAGACCAATACCTGTGCCTTTTTCTTTGCCTCCATCGGGCGTCTTTTTAAA
>JAHDIA010000149.1 GCA_020631035.1 Chitinophagales bacterium
GTATGACATCCTCGAAGTTTTCTGGTAGATAATGGTAACCAATCTCCAAGCCCAAACCATAGGTTAATGCTTCATAACCAACAATAGCAGACACATAGGTTTGAAATATGTCGGCTCCAAAATCTTCTAAACCAGTATTGTGCTTGGCAGTTGGAAAGGTTTGTACCACCTTAATGACTGAACGCAGTGTTTTTCGTTTGCGATCTCTACGGTAAAACTGAAACTTACCAACCAATTGTACATCTCCAAAACCTGTAAAAGATTCACTGCTCTCTTTGGTATAATCTCCCGAAATCACGGGTAAGTGTACCGCAAACAGCATATTAGAAGTGGGTAGGTAATGCACCATCAAAGGAGCCTTGACAAAAGTCCCATTCTCTAATTTCCGAATCTCGGTAAGGGTTTTGACTATACGGGTTTTAGAACCCAACATAATGGCTTTATCAGTAGTGATGGGTGGGCCTTGCGCCCACATTATTTGATATAGAAATAATCCTGTCAACAACAGGAAGATTCCTTTAGACTTATTCATATAATCCATTTTTGATGTGATAAATAAAGGGTATACTTATCCTAGGTGTTCTACAAAGAACACGCAAAATGTCACATCAAAAAATCATAAAAGAAAGCTCTGGAAAAGCACCGAAAAGTCAGCCTTGACCAGCAGGGGAGGAGGTTTGTCGTTGAAGAAAAGGTGTTCGGGTTGCCACCAACTTGCCAAAGGCACTCTAAAATCGGGCAATAACCAAACAAACAAATCAAAAGGAAGAATGGAGAAATCATTGACAAAGGAAAGCGTCAGATTGTCCTCCATTTTTTGCAACTCAAATTCATTGTCACAACAGTCAGAATCAGCCAAGAGGTCTAAAGTAACTTCATTGCTACTACTAGCCAGGCTACAACAACTCTTTTGATCAGAACAACAAGATGCTGTAGCAAGCTCATGACAAGAGTCAGGGCTTACAAACAAAGCAATGGATTTCAATTGGTCTTTACAGAAATGCTTGTAAATGGGCAAACCTGTACTGATCAAAAGTATCCAAAAAGCCAAGCCAATATGTACAGCACTTTTTAGCATGATAAAACTAAATTACACTATTTTTTACAGAAAATCCAACAAAAAGATTCAGCAATTACCACAAAACTATCTTTTTGACGCTTATTAACTCATTTTTAGATCCCAAACATTGGACCAAGTAAATTCCTTTGGCTAAGTGATCTAAGACAAATATATGTTGAGTAGTCGCATCCAGATGATGTGTTTCCCAAACCATTTGTCCCAATTCGTTTACAATATATACCTGTTGAATACTTCCCTGTTCATCTTGAATGTGTAGTGTAGAACGATGACAAGATACCTTGGGCAAATCATAGGCTAGGCTAGGGAGTACACTCATCAAGGTATCTATATTATTGGTATCAGTGGGCGTAGTGGTCGTATCCATTGGTATATCGGTCGTATCCATTGGCATTGAGGTCGTATCGACCATGCCATTGCGAACCACCCCTTCAAAAGTCAAAGTATAGGCATCATTGGGATTGTCAGTGTTGAATACATCTAGATAAACAATACCTGTACCAGCAAATCCATTGGGAAAGTAATTGATGTTTAAAAATTGTACAATGTCTATAGAATCATTGGGCAATAAGGCAAAGTTGGCACTGTCTACATCGGAAGGATGGAGTGTGATAGGGTCAACTACTGCAAAATCCCAAGAAGGAGGAAAACTGACATCCGCAGTTCGTTTCCACCGCAAATTGAGTGTTTCCTCTGTATCATTGATTAGCTCAATGTAGTTGTAAAAGACATAATCACTTGCCTCACCTTCAATTTTGATATAGTCAGATGTAGGGTGAAAAGTCTGCGCAGTAGAATGAGCTTCAAACAGACAAATAAATAAAGCCCACAAAAATATGGGGTTCTTTGACAATTTTGGGAGAGTGGTTCTTGAACAAATAGTAGGTAGCCAGAGGCGACGGGATAACTTGTTTAAGCAATAGCTCTCTTCTGCAAAAATTGTCAAAGAATGAAGAAATATGGATAGTAAGTACCTCATAAGTTGCGTATTGAGTACTTAAAGTTAGGGTTTTTTAAATAAAAAATGGGTAGAAATGTATGAATACAAACCTACCCATGTGTATAATATAATTAAACCCGATTAGATTACTATTGTAATCATTAGACTCAGATTGCCGCCTAAGTCCAATTTGATAATATGATATTTTTCTTTAATTCTTGGCTGATTACTCTAAAAAAAGCAAAAAATAAATTCTCTCTTTTGCTCTTGAGACAGTCAATACCTAAATAATGTCACATATTTGTTTTTTAAATTCAACTTGCTCTGTATATGAAGCTGATGTTAAATTACATTTGAAATAATGGATATACAGACATCAGGTCTTTGACTTCTCCTTTGATTTTGCTTTGCAAATCGGTATTGTCAGGATTGGTAATGACTTGGTCTATCCATTCCACAATTTGCAACATTTGATCTTCTCTTAAGCCTCTTGTTGTGATGGCAGGTGTTCCAATACGAATACCTGAAGTAACAAAGGGCGATTGTGTATCAAATGGAACCATGTTTTTATTAAGAGTTATACCTGATTCCTCCAAAATATGTTCCGCTTTTTTGCCAGTAATGTTCTTATTGGATAAATCAATGAGCATACAGTGATTGTCTGTTCCCTTCGAAATCAAATGATAGTCTCTTTTGACAAACTCTTGCGCCATTGCTTGAGCATTCTTGATGACTTGCTGACTATAGGTTGTGAACTCAGGAGTCAAAGCTTCTCCAAATGCCACTGCTTTGGCGGCAATGACATGCTCCAAAGGACCACCTTGTGTACCAGGAAAAACGCCACTGTCCAATAAGCCACTCAATTTGCGCAACTCTCCTTTCTTATTTTTAATACCCATTGGATTGGGAATATTTTTGCCAATCATAATCAAGCCACCACGAGGACCACGAAGTGTTTTGTGGGTTGTAGTGGTTACAATATGGCAATGTTTGAGTGGATCATTGAGTAATTTACAAGCAATCAAGCCAGCAGGATGAGAAATATCTGCTAGCAATACAGCACCTATTTCATCAGCTATGGCTCTAAAACGCTCATAGTCCCAATCTCTCGAATAAGCCGAAGCCCCACAAATAATCAATTTGGGTTGTACCTCTTTTGCGGTGGTAGCTACTTTGTCCATATCAATGATGCCTGTTTCTTTTTCGACACCATAAAAATGAGGTTTGTAATATTTGCCAGAAAAATTAACAGAAGAACCGTGGGTCAAGTGGCCACCATGTGAAAGATCAAATCCCAAAATCGGGTCGCCTGCTTTTAACACAGCCAACATAACCGAAGCATTGGCTTGGGCACCTGAATGAGGTTGTACATTGGCCCAGCTAGCTCCAAACAACTCTTTGATTCGGTCAATCGCCAATTGTTCGACCTGATCTACAAATTCGCAACCTCCATAATAGCGTTTGCCAGGCAAGCCCTCGGCATATTTGTTGGTAAAAACACTGCCCATTGCCCGCATCACTTGCTCACTGGCATAGTTTTCTGAAGCAATCAGCTCAATCCCATTGGTTTGACGTTCAAATTCTTTTTGAAGCAATTCAAAAACTTGGGTATCTTGGTATTGTTGAATAATGGTGTCTGACATATTGAATAAAATTTTTGCAAAATTACGATATGTAAGGCATACCCTCAAAAGGTCTGGGGTAAAATCCATGTTCTTTTCTTGAAGTGTGGTGAATGTGACAAGCAAAAAATGGAATCTTGATACAAGCAAGATGAATCTTTTGTTTGTCACAATTCACTTCTGCACACTTCCAAGATAAAGAACGAAAATGATTATATTTGCCAACATATGAGCTATTTAGATGAATTGAATGAAATACAACGCAAAGCTGTAGAGCATGTTGAAGGTCCTTTAATGATTATTGCAGGACCAGGTTCGGGCAAAACCCGTGTACTTACCTACCGTATCGCCCACTTAATGGA
The DNA here is from genome assembly GCA_020631035.1 of Chitinophagales bacterium. Classification (GTDB taxonomy): domain Bacteria; phylum Bacteroidota; class Bacteroidia; order Chitinophagales; family UBA2359; genus JAHDGP01. Next base: position 4,003 of record JAHDIA010000149.1, read on the forward strand.
TTTGGGTGTTGATCCCTTCAATATTTTATCCTTAACCTTTACCAATAAGGCGGCGAGAGAAATGAAAGCCCGTATTGAAAAAGTAACAGGTCCTGAAGCCCGAAATTTGTATATGGGGACTTTTCACTCTGTCTTTGCCCGCTTGTTGCGTTACTATGCCGAAAAGTTGGGCTTTCCAAGCAACTTCAGTATTTACGATACCCAAGACAGTCGGAATCTCATCAAAAACATCATCAAAGAAAAAGGACTCAACGATAAATTTTACAAACCAAGCATTGTCCACAATCGCATATCCAATGCCAAAAACCAACTCATTACGGCCAAGGCTTATGCCAGCCATATGATGTTGACTACCGAAGACGAACTCAGCGGTCGTTCCAAGATAAAAGATGTTTACCTTGAATATGCCAATCGTTGTTTCAAAGCAGGTGCTATGGACTTTGATGATTTGCTGCTCAATATGTACGAATTGCTTTGCAAGTATCCAGATGTATTATACAAATTACAGCACCAATTTTTGTTTGTAATGATAGATGAGTTTCAGGATACCAATGTTGCGCAATACGAAATCGTCCGCAAGCTTTCGGCAGTACACCAAAACATTGGAGTAGTAGGAGACGATGCACAAAGCATCTACGGTTTTAGAGGCGCAACCATTCAAAATATCCTCAACTTTGAGCGAGACTATCCCGAACTCAAGGTATACAAACTTGAACAAAATTACCGTTCTACCAAAGGCATTGTCAAAATTGCGAACGAGGTCATCAAAAAAAATACAGGACAGTTAGAAAAGACCATTTGGACCGACAATCCACAAGGCGATAAAATCCGATTGCTCAAGGCAGCCAGCGACAATGACGAAGCCAAAAAAATTGCCGACAACATACACGAGGAACAACTGCGCAATCACTACAAAAACAAAGACTTTGCGATTCTCTACCGTACCAACGCCCAATCCAGAGCGATGGAGGACGCTTTGAGAAGACGCAATATTCCTTACACAGTTTACGGTGGTATGTCTTTCTACCAACGCAAAGAAGTGAAGGACTTACTTTCTTATTTGCGTGTCATCGTCAATCCCAAAGATGAGGAAGCATTGAGACGTGTCATCAATTATCCCACAAGAGGCATTGGCAATACCACAATGCAAAAGGTGACCATCATTGCCAATGAACAAAACAAGACCTTGTGGGAAGTACTCAAAAATGCACAATCTTATGGTTTTACCAATCGAGTGGTCAAGGTAGTCCATGCTTTCATTACAATGATCGAAAGTTTTTCGACTAGCTTGGATAAAAAAGATGCCTATACCATTGCGGCAGGCATTGCCAAAGAATCGGGTTTGCAACCGAGTTTGTACGATGACAAAACAGTGGAGGGTATCAGCCGTTTCGAGAATTTCCAAGAATTGCTCAACAGTATCAAAGAGTTTGTGACAGCAGACGAAGAAGGAGCCTTGGGAACAGAAGCGATTGACAAAAGCCTCGGTTCTTATCTCCAACAAGTCAGCCTCTTAACCGATCAAGACGACAAAAACAAAAAAGACGAAGCCGTTAAACTAATGACCATCCATGCTGCCAAGGGTTTGGAGTTTCCAGTAGTCTATGTGGTGGGACTCGAAGAAGAACTGTTCCCTTCTCGCTTGTCGATTAGTTCGAGAGAAGGCATCGAAGAGGAACGCCGACTCTTTTATGTTGCGATTACCAGAGCCGAGAAAAAATTGCATTTGTCTTATGCCGCTTGCCGTTTTAGATTTGGCAAATTGGTCTATTGCGAACCCAGCCGTTTTATAGACGAAATCGCCCCCTTCGGTATTGAATTTGTTGGTTTGGTTGCCAAGGCACAAAAGAGCAATTCAAGCAAAGGCTATTCTAATATTTACTCTAGTAAAAACAAACAGAAAAAAACAGTCGCTCGTCCGCCTATAGATTCTAATTTTAAAGCGGACGATACGACGGGTTTACAAGTAGGGGCGAAGGTGCAACACCAACGTTTTGGAGTTGGGAATGTTCTTGACATCGAAGGCAATAAACCCAACATCATTGCTACAATTGCCTTCAAAGACATTGGTCAAAAACGCATTCTATTGCGCTTTGCAAAATTGCAAATATTGGAGGCTTAGGAGATTCAAGATTGAAAATTTAAGATTAGGTTTAAATTTTGATTTTTCAATTTAATCTTGAACAAGAAATACCAAGTGATTTTAAATTTTGATTTTTCAATCTTTAATTATTATTGTGCAACGCCACTGGTTCTAGGCTACGTTTTGCTCTGGTTAACCAACGCATATTTTAGGCTGCGTTTTAAAGTGCATCCATCCGCTCATCCGACGCTTTTTAATGTGAAAAAGTAAATTTAAATAGTACCCCTATGTTATGTAAAAGATTATCTGTTGTAATCCTTTTGATTTTAACAGTGTTTATCGCTTGTTCAAAAGATGACAAAGATTCTGATGACAAGGATTTAGAAGACAATGCCAACAATTCCCTTACCCAGACACTTGTTCACGATGGGGAAACAAGGGAGTACCTTTTGTATGTTCCCGATGCCTATGATGGAAGTGAGGCTGTGCCGCTTATGTTCAACTTTCACGGATTTAGTATGACGGCCAGTGCCCAATTGAGTTCGGCAGATATGCGCTCTTTGGCAGATTCAGAAAATTTTATTCTAGTCTATCCTCAAGGTGCTTTGTTGGATGGGTTTTCGCATTGGAATGCTGGTTTGGAGTCAGAAGAGAACAAAAGTGATACAGATGATTTGGGTTTTGCTTCGGCACTGATTGACGAACTCGCTGCCAATTACAATATTGATACCGAAAGAGTATATGCCTGTGGGTATTCCAATGGTGGATTTTTCTCTTATTTTCTTGCTTGTTTCCTCAGCGATAAAATTGCGGCCATTGGTTCTGTGTCAGGAACAATGTTGGAAGAAACATTCAATGAATGTACACCAGCGCATCCTACAGCTATGATAAACATTCACGGTACAGCAGATGCTACAGTTCCTTATGATGGAGGCTTTGGCTTAACTCCCATTGAGGATGTCCTAAATTATTGGGTAGGGTTTAACAATGCCACTCCTACGCCCACAACCAACAGCATAAATGATGGGGGAACCACCATAGAACAATCTATTTATACTGATGGAGACGAGGGTGTTTCAATCGAACATTACAAAGTCATTGGTGGTGGACATGTTTGGTTTGATATGGATTATGAGGGAGCAAATACCAATCAATTGATTTGGAATTTTGTATCAAGATACGATGTCAATGGATTGAGGCAATGATGTTAAAATAGTTCTTATAATTTGGATCATTATCTACAAAAGTCAAATCAAAAAAAGAACCGACGAAGAACTACGCAAAATAGCCTACGCCCGATTGCAGCGTAAAGCCTTGTGTAATTCCGATCATTCATTGGTTTTCCCAATTTTGAAGTAAGCAGCAATAAAGCATTGGGATGGCGACTAACCACAAGCTTGTAGCGTAAAGCGGGGACACCACATGCAAACGGAGCCTCCAACATTCCGTCCCATAAAAAACGTAGAGAGAATTCACGAATCCTCTCCACAGACCATAAGAAAAAAACACTCAATGACCAATAACTACCAAAAAATCACCACAGGCTACGGACCAGAAGACATTGCGCTAGACGATAGCAATCCCCAACGCCCTCGACTACTCATTTCCTGTACCACCTACAAAGGAAGCAAAGGCATAGATGGCGGCATCTGGCAATACGACCTAAAAGGGGACAGCCTCAAGGCAACGCAAATGACCATAAATGGCTATAAAGACTTGGCAGAGATGCGACCACATGGCATCTCCTTTAGAAAAGCATTTGGGAAAGACAATCTGAAAAACTTACTCTATGTCATTTCCCACGAACAAAACAAAAAAATCCACAAGATCATTGTATTTGAAGTAGATGGCGATGAACTCCATTATCAAGATGAGTACAATAATATGGAAGAGCCACTCATCCAAAACCCCAACGATTTGTTTGTGACAAGCAAAGGCGATATTTTTTATTCCAATCCTGTCGAATTTGGCAAATTGATTTGGCGCAAAAAAATTGGCTATGTAGGTTACATCAAAAATGGGCAAAAGCAGGCGGAAGTGCTTGTTAGAAATTTGCTCTTTCCCAATGGTGTCATTTTGATAGACAACGAACTCTATGTAAGCGATACCTCTCTCAAAAAACTATTCAAATACCATTTTGAGGAAGGTCGTTTGGTCGATGCCACGCCCGAAGAAATGGGCAAAATCAAAGGAGGAGACAACATTAGTTTGTATGAAAATACATTGCTCATTGCCAATCATCCCAAGCCCAGTCGTTTTCCATTGTATGTTTATTTTGGTAGTAAGTCGCCTAGTTCAGTGTATCAATTCAAACTCAAAGACCCCAATAATCAACTCGAACAAATTTTTTACGACAAGGGCAAAAACATTAGCGGTTCGTCCACGGCTATCATTTACGAAGACCATCTGTATGTGTCTCAAGTAGTACAAAATTTTATCCTCAAAGTCAAGCTTGAGGAATTAAGGAAGTAATTTATCACTACTTAGTGTTACAAATGCACAACAAATGTGTCATTAGAAACTATATAATACTATATGTAAACTGTATCCAAATTTCCAAGTATTCAATGAAACACCTACTCTTCGCTTTAATCAGTAGTGTGTTGTTGCTGTATTCAATGCCTATGCTCATAGCTCAAAAGACAAAAATCAAGATCAAAAAGGTAGAAGCCCTAGAGGGTTTAAAAGGGCGATTGATGGCAGGTTCAGCAACAACAGACATTACCCCACCACCAGGATTGGCATCGGGCGCACGCTCTATCACAGGCAAGAAAAAAATGAAGGGATTTCGGACTCGACTCAAAGCTCGAACCCTATGTATTCGAGACCAAGAAGGAACCAGCATTGCACTGGTACAATTGGACCTCGCTTTTGGGTCACTCATTTTGCACCACCAAATAGCCGAAGAAATTGCGCAGAAAACAGACATCCCAATAGGAAATATTGTACTTACTTGTACCCATACCCATTCGGGACCAACAGGTTATTATGGCAATGATTTTTACAATACAAATGCAGGAGCCGTCAAAGGCTTTGAACCTACTTTATATGGTTTTTTGAAAGACCAAATTATAACATCTATTCTTGAAGCACAAAGTGATATGCGTCCCGCAAAAATAGCAACGGGGAGCATAGACATCAAAGGCTATACTCGCAACCGTTCGATTGATGCATATGTACGCAACGAAGGCAATGAGTCATTGGATGCCAAAAATCCCAATCTCATTTTTGAGGCAATCAATCCAACATTGTATATGCTTAGGGTAGATGCTTTAGATGGAGATGACTATAAACCCCTGGGAGCTTTTTCAGTTTTTGCCATTCACGGAACAGCGGTAGGAGATCGGGTAGATGTATTCAATGGGGATGTGTTTGCTTTTGCCCAAAGAGACTTGGAATGGATGATTGCCGATCAATATCAGACCTCTTGGAAACCCATTCACGCTTTTTGCAATGGAACTGAGGGAGACATTGCGCCCAATATGCCCTTTTACAAAAAAAATGGAAAGGAAACCAAACGAATCCCTGTTGATTGGATGGCGGTTCGCAACATTGGTATTGGCATTGCAGGAAATGCTTGGAAACTCTTTGAACAACTCAAGAGCAAACTCAAAAACAAAGTTACAATAAGAGTCGCCACTAGAGAGGTCAATATTCTAGAAAACAATACCATTGACAATGTGAGCATCTCTAGGAAACCTACTTTTGGAACAGCTACTTTGGGTGGTGCTTACGAAAACCGTTCGTTTGCGACTTATATTTTCAATGCAGGTAGCCTAATGACACAAAAAAGATTGTTTGGTAAAAAAGGATTGCAAGGCAACAAAAAAGTACCACTTAGACCCTTGATGAAAATGATTTATCCGCCTTCGGCTTATCCACAAGATGTAATGTTTCAGTTGATTGAAATAGATGATTTTTTGCTCGTACCTACACCTTGGGAAATTACCATTACTGCTGGAGAACGCATTAGCAATGGCATCAAAGACGCTTACAAATCATTGGGACTTAATGTCCCCAAACACATAGCGATTGCCTCTAACTCGAATGACTATTTGAGCTATGCCACAACGCCTGAAGAATATGCCCAACAAAACTATGAAGGAGGACAAACCATTTATGGTAAAAATACAGTTCCTTATATTACAGCCCAACTACACCATTTGACCAGAGATATGTTGCAGCAAGGAAACATCTCGGAGTTTCCCGATGAATGGGAGGTCAACATCAAAACCAAAAACCGTTTTCCCAAAGGCAATAGCAATCTCAAAGAACGGACAATCTTAGAACAGCCTCAATACATCTCAGGTGGAGAAAGTGACACAATGTTCATTGAAGATTACTGGATACTCAAATGGACGGATGTACTACCAGGAGACATTCAATTGCACCATTCATTTGTAGAAATAGAACGGAGCTATGACGAACAAAATTGGAGTTCATTTAGAATAGACCGACAACCCATCATTGATGAAGGATTTGACTTGGAAGTGCGCATAGAAAAACAAAAGCGAGGACACGCCATTTATGCTGCCAAATGGTACAATCCCGAAAAAGATCCCAAAGCGTTTTACAGATTTGTGATTTATCCAAGAAACAAGGAACAAGGTGTTTTGTATTCTGAGACTTTTCAGTTTGAGAAATAGTGAAGGATTAAGAACCTGTCTGAAAACCCTCTTGCTGGTTTGGCGACTTCGTCTTTTGCACTA
>JAHDIA010000150.1 GCA_020631035.1 Chitinophagales bacterium
CTATAATCCTTTAATCAAGGAAATCCTGATTCTGACAATGTGGGTAATGGGTGGGAATGACAAGTTGGTAGCCGACGAAGCGCCACAACGTCCCAACCTACGCCCGACAGTAGCGGCTACCCCGCAGCAGGCTTTGATAGGCTTAGTCTAATGGTTTTGGGAAACCGTTCGTTTTGGGTTTTGATTTGGGCAGTGGGACTTTGCGAAAGTCGAAGCCTGGGAGGAGTAATAGCGGATGGCGGGGAGACTCGTACCTACGAAGCTTTGAGCGTTCCGTTCTAAAAAATAAAATAGCAATAATTTTATTCATTTATACAATAGAAAAAGCCGCAACTCACTGTTTTTCAATGAATTACGGCTTAGTACCGAAGGTGGGACTCGAACCCACACGTTGTTGCCAACACTGGATTTTGAATCCAGCGCGTCTACCAGTTCCGCCACTTCGGCGTCGTTCGGGAGGGCAAATATAGAGCGTTTTTTTGTTTTTGCAAAAATGTTTCAAAAAAATATGTAGTTTTTTTTTAGAGTGCTTTAGAGTTTTTTTACCCACGCCCCCTGGTACTTGGTGCAGTAGCAGTTTAACTCCTTTTCTAGGCAGACTTTTGCCCATTGTTTGATGGTAGTCGTTCGAACCGTCCATTACAATGTGGACTTGGTCGAAGTTTGGAGGGAGATTGTTGAGGTCGGCTTTGCTGTTTTCGCTTAGGACAATGAGGTCGAGTTTGTTGGGATAGGCTAAGTCGGTAAAGCGGTGGGCTTGGGTGAGTATGAGTAGGTTTTCGCCCTCAAAGTGTAGGAAGGGCCAGTGATTCACTATCTTGGGGTGTTTGCCTTGGTTTAATTCGGATATTTGGTAGGCTTGTACGGATTGGATGCCCGATTGTAGGTGGTTGCTTTCTAAGATGTAGTCTAGGGATTTTGTATTTTTTTGGTCGATGTTTCCTAGGAGCAATAAGGAGCCTTGCCCGTTGATAAAGTCAATGGCGGTGCCTTTTTTGACTTGGTAGACGATGAGCTGTTTTTGGTGGACAAAGTTAAAACTGCTAAAAGTCAATTCTGCCATTAAGACAACGCAAATGCCTAGGGCAATTTTTAGAAATTTGACTTCTCTGAGAAAGAGGTACAATAAGATGCCTCCTATAAATAAATAGGTCAAGACCATCGCCCAAAAGCCGAAGTGGATGTTCTCGATGACGGAAAGGGGAAGTTGTTCGATTTGGCTTAGTAGGAAGTTCATTGAATAGATGGCTTTTTGGAGTAGCCAGCCGAGTATGGTTCCGAGTGGCTCAATTTGTCCTATGCTTAGAAGTGTTAAACCTATGGGGAGAATCAACAATGCGCCCGTCATTACGACCATATTGGAGACTAAAAACAATACGGGAAATTGATGGAAATAGAACAAACTGATGGGCAAGGTGCCAATTTGTGCGGATAGGGAAAGGGCGGTCCAATCCCATAAATTGCTCAGAATTTTGTTGTCAAATTGTAGGAGACTGCTGATGGGTCTACAGACCAATAAGATGCTTGCCACCGCCAAATAAGACAGTTGAAAACCCACTTGTACGATTAAAAAGGGATTCCACAGTAAAAGTATAAATGCAGAAGCAGCTAGTATGTTAAAGCCATTGGCGTCTTTGCCACCGAGCTTGCCAAATTGGAAGAGGCTAAACATCAAGGCTGCTCGACAAACGGAGGGGCTTAAGCCTGTTAAAAATGCAAAGAACCAAATGGCGATTAGTACCAAAATGAGTTGTAAGATGCGCAGTCGTTTGCTTCGATCCATAAAGTACAGGAGCTTGTTTAAGAGGGCAAATAAGATGCCTACGTGCAAACCCGAAACCGCCAAAACGTGCATGGCTCCTGTATTGCTGTAAATTGCTCGAATGTCGTCATTGAGTAATTGTTTGTAGCCCAAAACCAAGGCAGAGGCGACGGCTGTTTCCTCCACGCTGTTTATTTTGTTGGTCAATCGCTCCAAAAGGTGCTCTCTTAATCCATATAATTGTTGATACAACCAAAGGGGTTGTTCTTGGAGGATTTCCCAACTGCCTTCTTTTAAGTAAATTTGGTGTTCGATGTTTTGGGTCTGCATATATTGTTTGTAGTCGAACTGATTGGGATTTTTGGGTGGATCGATTGTTTTGCTTTTGTTGGCAAAGGCGATTACATCTCCATATTCTAAATCTAAAGGGCATTCCTTGGAAAAATACGCCAATAATTGTCCATTGGCTTTTTTGCGTTTGTGCTCCCCTACCCACTCTTGGACTTCCAATATTGCTTTGTAGGAATTCGCTTTGCTTTGGGGGGCTTCTGTTAGTCGAGCAATTAAGACAGTGTTTTTATCTGCTGAATGACTAAAGTGTTGTGAGTCATTGATGGCTCTATACACATCTGCACGCAACAGTCCTAAAGACATAAATATTGCGACAACCAAACTGCCTAAGATCAATCTCTTTGCTAGGAGTTTTTTTGTTTTTTTATTGGACAAATAGCTCAAAGCTCCTAGACACACCAATAAAACTACTCCTGCGTATTTCCAAGGAATTTCTGGCATTTGTATTGCTAGAGCAATGCCTATGACAAATGGCAAGAGTAGTCTGATACTGGTATATTGGTCCCAGTTGAACATAAGTTGGTGTTGTTAATGAATAGAATATTTAATCTGTAAATCAATCTATCAAGTAAAAACCTATCTAAAAAAAGAAGGCTGCGACTTATCAGGAAACACTTGCATTTTTTTCCAACCAAATCTTAGCAGAAAAACAGAATCTAGCAGCCTTCTATTTATACAATGCAGTAAGTGGTAAAATGCAAGTGTTTTTTTGAAAAAAATTATTTTTATTTTGAACGGAACGTTGGGGCTGCGAATGTTCGTGGCTCCCCGCTTTCCGCTACTATGGTGGTTTTTCCAAGACAATCCCGATTTTCGGGATGTCTCTACATCACCACCATATCCACTACAATCGGGCGTAGGCATCGGTTCTGGTGTGCCTTCGTGGGTTCGTTTTTTCCATCCGCTTCACGCTGGGCTTTGGGCTTAGCGTTCTCTGTTCGGGCGAATGTTTATTCGCCCAAACGGATGGTTTTGGGTTGGGCACCCGCAAGGGGTGCCCCTACGGGGTGGTGTGTTTTTGCGCCCGTTGTGGGGAGATAATTCGTGAATTTTCTCTACGGGTTTTGTGTGTTTTTGCGCCCGTTGTGGGGAGAAAATTCGTGAATTTTCTCTACCTTTTTATGATGCCCACTTGTCGTAAATTGAGGTACATTAATGCCAATCCGAATAGGCTCATTCCGATGCCTAAAAATAAGGACACTTTGGATTCAGAATAATTGTAGGCTTCTTGTAGTTCTTCTTCTAAAAATACGCTACTGATTTCGGGATTTTCTTTTAAATATGTTACCTCTACATTGGGCGAAAGAATTTCTTTTTTGTCTGAATCAAAGGTATAGGTTCCGTTGTATTTTTTTCCATCAGTAGAAAATCTATAGGTGAGGCTACGACTACTGTTCCGACCAATTGAAATGGCTGCATCATCAAAAAGCCCCATTGTACTTTGTCCTTCTTTTTTGAGTTGTTCCAATTTTGAGATTTCGGCGGAATTGGCTGTAAAGTAATCCTGTAACATCATTCCTGCAATGATGAGGACACTGATTGCAAAAATGGAGTTCCAGAGAAATGATATAATTTTCATTGCATTTATGTATTTAGCCCCAAAAGTAATTCTTTTAAGGAAAAAATGCTATACACCCTCAAAAAAACTTACCTACTCTTTACAAAATCATTGGAAGACAGAATCAAAAATGCCTGGCATTAAAGAAGCCTAGGATGTTGCGGGGGGATGTCCCCTTGTACGCAGCCTAAAGTATGCGTTGGCTAACCTGACCACAATGTAGCCATGAAAGAAGTACGTTGCACAATCCTTCAACAAACACAATATAAAAACCATTTATATATCGAAGAAAAAAATCCAACATTTGCTCAACTTTTTGTTGATTGATTTGTAATACTGAAGTTATAAATGATTAAACAAATGAGTAGATTTTTATTGTGTTTGATGTTGTTGGGCTGTTCAGTGGTGGTATGGGCGCAAAATGGAGCGATTCAGGGGCGGGTATTCGACCCTATCAACAATGAGGGTGTTCCTTTTGCGAATGTGGTCATACAGGGAACGACGGTGGGTAGTACAACTGATTTGGATGGTTTTTATAAGATTGAAAAACTGGAACCTGGTTTGTACAATTTGGCGGTTTCTTATATTGGTTACAAAGATCGGGTGATTTTTGAAATTCAGGTGAGTAACAGCCGTCCTACAAATGTGGATATTGAGTTGGAGGAAAATACCACAGAATTGGAAGAGGTCGTGATTAAGGCGAGTCCATTTAGTAGGACAGAGGAAAGTCCTGTGTCTTTGCGAAGCATTGGAGCCGACGAGATTCGTAGAAATCCTGGAGGCAATCGGGATATATCGAGGGCGATACAGTCGCTTCCTGGGGTGGCCTCTACAGCGAGTTTTAGAAATGACATTTTGATTCGTGGGGGCTCGCCTGCCGAAAATAGTTTTTACATTGATGGCATTGAAGTACCTGTGATCAATCACTTTGCGACTCAAGGAGCTTCGGGTGGCCCGAATGGAATGATCAATGTGGATTTTGTTAAGGATGTGGATTTCTATGCTGGTGCTTTTCCTGTCAATCGTGGTGGCGCACTGAGTTCGGTTTTTGATTTTAAATATGCCGATGGAAATCCCGACCGTTTGCTCGCTCGTTTTACATTGGGTTCTAGCGATGCAGGTTTAACACTCGATGGTCCGATGGGCGAAAAAACCAATTACATTTTGTCGGTACGCCGTTCGTATTTACAGTTTTTATTTGAAGCCATTGGTTTGCCTTTTTTGCCGACCTATACAGATTATCAAATGAAAATCAAACATCGCTTTAACACCAAAAATCATTTGACCATTTTTACCATCGGTGCCTTCGATGATTTTGTGTTAAATTTAGATGCCAATGAAACAGAATCACAACAATATTTGCTAGACAATATTCCTGTAAACGAACAGTGGAATTATACCTTTGGTGTAAAGTATACCCGATTTTCTGAAAACAGTTATACCAATTTTATTGTAAGCCGTTCGATGTTGCGCAACAGTATTTACAAGTACTTAAATAACGACGAAAGTACAGAAGACAATTTGTTGTTTGATTTTGATTCGGACGAGGAAGAAAACAAATTGCGTGTGGAAAACATTCGCCGTTGGAATGGCTATAAATTTACGATTGGGGCAAACTATGAATTTGCACAGTATGCCAATAAAACTTTTCAACAAAGGGCCATTGGGAGTGATGTATTTTTGGCAGAATACGACACCACTTTAAATTTAAATAAATGGGGATTTTTTGCTCAAGCTTCTAAAAGATTGCTAGAAGATCGTTTGACACTTTCGGCAGGTTTTAGGGCTGATGCTTCTGATTATTCAGACGAGACGAGTAATTTGTTTAAACAAATCTCTCCTAGATTGTCTGCTTCCTATCTTATCAATGAACGTTTGAGCATTAATGCCAATACAGGTTTATATTATCAATTGCCGCCTTATACGCTTTTGGGCTATGTTGAGGATGGACAATTTATCAATAAAACAAATGGCATTAAGTATATGCGCAATGTGCATTATGTGGGGGGAATTGAATGGAATACTCGTAGCAATACCCGTATCACTTTTGAGGGTTTTTACAAAGACTATGATGATTATCCGTTTTTGCTCAATGACTCAATTTCCTTTGCCAATGTGGGCGGTGATTTTGGGGTGGTCGGTGATGAGCCTGCTACTTCGATTTCGGAAGGTCGTACTTATGGCTTGGAGATTTTGGCGCAACAGAAGTTGTACAAGGGTTTGTATGGAATTGTCGCCTACACTTTGTCGTGGAGTGAATTTAAAGACAAAAATGGTGTTTATGTTCCTACAGCCTGGGACAGCCGCCACATCATCAATTTGACTGCTGGTTATCGTTTTGGAAAAAATTGGGAAGTGGGTGCTAGATGGCGTTTCTTTACAGGCTCTCCTTATACGCCTTATGACGAAGCGACTTCTATGTTGATTCCAATATGGAATGCAACTTCTGGAAATGGTGTATTCGATTTCGACAAATTGAACAGTGAACGTATTCCTTCTATCCACACTTTAGATTTAAGAATTGATAAAAAATTCTTCTACAACAAATGGATTTTGCAATTGTACTTAGACATTCAAAATGCCTACGCTTTCCAAGCGGAATTACCAGCGTATTTGTCGGTAGTGCGTGACGAAAATGGATTGCCTGTGGCAGACCCAATGAATCCTAGCAGCTACCAAGCCAAGTATTTGGAGAATGATTCTGGGGCGGGAACGGTCTTACCAAGTATTGGATTGATTATTGAATTATAAATTTTAAATCTTCAATTTTAATTCTTAAATTTTAATTCAGCCCACTCCAACTGCTGTTCAAGGATTTCTATATTTTTCTTGGCGGCACCAATGTTTTTATTGAGCAATGTTCTTTGGTCAGCAGTTTGGGTTTCAATTTTTTTGTATGCTGCCAATGCTTCTTCTGCTTGCTCTTTCAATCCTTCCAAACGTTGTTTGACTTCCGACTCTTTCCAATCAGTATTTTTAAATCCATTTTTACGAGCTTCGTAGAATGCTTGTAATTCTTTGCCGATATTGCTTAGAATGGCATTGGTTCGCTTTACCTCCAAAGAGAAAATACTCGCGGCTTTGAACTTTTCAAAATTTTCGAGAAAAGTAGCACGGTTTTTTTGCCAATCTTTGACAATGCCTTCTGCGTGCCCCATCTCTTCTGAGCGTTCGAGTTCTCCTTGCATTTGTTCCACTTTGTTTTTTTGCAAATACTCCGCTATCAATGCCTCATAGCCATAATCTTCTTCGTAGGGGGACATCAAAAGGTCCATATCAAAATTGACGTAGGGAATGGGCAGTTCCAAGAGTTGCCAAATAGGGTCAAAAGGAATGTGGGTTTTAATCATTTCTTCAGGCTTTACATCAAACCATTTGGGATTGTAGTTTCGGACAAATTTCCGTTCATTACGTACACCACCTGCTCCCCAAGTAGCATCGTACAAATGCCATTTGCCTTTTACTTTTATGGCATTCCAAGCGTGCCCCAAAGATACGTCTATGTCAAATTCCATATCCTCTTTTTTGGTATAGCCACTTACCACAAAAGAAGTATAGCCCAACTCACTTACAATCGCATCAAACAATTCTGAATAATGTTGGCAAACGCCCTTTTTGGTTTTCAATACATCTGCCAATCGTTCGTTTAGGGATTCTCTCGCTCGTTCCTTGTTCTCCCCCATCGTCTTGGTAATTTTCTTGAGTTTTTTGACATCGTATTTGATGTTGCTCGTAATCCACCGAAAAACCGATTCAATGGTGTCTTCCTCAAATTTTATCTTTTGAATGGTCTTGACAATGAGTGGGTTGCTTTCTTGTTTTTGTGCCTGTGCGACTCCCCATAAAGACCCACTCAGGAATAAGCAAAGGATAAGTATTGTTTGTTTCATAAGAATATGATTTAATCCACATATCAAACAAATATAAATACCAGTGCCGAAAAAATGGCATTATTCCGTTGTTTATCGGTAAAGTGGCAAAATATGGGAAAAATTTATTTTTTGAACGGAATGTTGGGGGCTTCGTTTGCATCGTGTGTCCCTGCTATCCATTCCAAGCTTGTGGGCTGACACGCAGGTCAGCCCCTACACAAGGCTTTCCATTCCTATCAGGCGTAGACATCGCTTCTTTCATGCTCCGTTTGTACTTTTATCCATCCGCTTCACGCCAGGCTTCTTATTCTAAAAACCATCCCCCTTCAAAAATATTCATTATCTTTGTTGGTCGAAAATTCAGCTTAGGAACACATAGAATACACCCTTATGAAAAATATATATTTGGTACTTAGAACCTATCTGAAAAACTATTCTGAAGTTGAGACAGAAGTATTTTGTACTAGGCACAAAAAACGGAGTTATGCAGCGCATAATGAGTATTTTTGTAACGAAGTACTAATGCAAAAGACGAAGTCGCAAACCAGTAATAGGGTTTTCAGACAGGTTCTCATATTTTGTCTATATTTTATAGCCTCAAACACTAGCCTTTTGGGACAATGTGAAAACATCACTTTAGGCAATCAGACCGAAATAGATGATTTTGCCATCATTTATGGCTGTACAACAATCGAAGGCAATCTGACCATTAACAACAATGGCTTAAGCATTACCAATCTTTCAGGTTTAGCAGAACTCACCTCTATTGGTGGAGATTTGATTATTCATGACAATCCATTTTTATTGGATATAGATGGCTTGAGTTCGATTACTTCAGTTGGAGGAAATCTTGAGATTACAGAAAATGGAGACTTACTAAATTTAGATGGCTTTGCCTCACTTACATCTGTTGGTGGCAATCTTATTCTACATGAAAATTATACCATACCCAATGTTGATGGTCTTGCCTCACTTTCGTCTATTGGTGGAAGTCTTGAAATCACCTTCCAAGGCAGTCCACTTAGCAATCTAGATGGATTTAGCTCTCTTACTTCAATCAATGGCGACTTACGTGTTTTCAAAAATTCAGGCTTATTAAATGTGGATGGTTTTAGTGGCATTACTTCAGTTGGTGGCGATTTGTATCTTACCGATAATGGTGCCATCTCAAATGCTGACGGTTTTGGTTCACTTACTTCAGTTGGTGGTGACCTCATCATTAGCGGAAGTTTTAATTTACCCAGTTTAGATGGTTTTTCGTCTATTACTTCTATTGGCAAAGACCTTCACATTCAATTCAACAACCTTATCACAAATGTAGATGCTTTTAATGCGATTACTTCGCTAGATCAATTGGTAATTCGAGGCAATGATGCCTTGTTAAACATAGATGGCTTTAGTTCACTTACATCCCTAAGCGATGGTTTACTTATTGACGGAAATGCCAGCCTATCCAATATAGATGGCTTGAGTTCACTTACTTCCATTGAATCCAATCTTAGCATACTCGACAATGACGCTTTGACAAATGTAGATGGATTGAGTTCACTTAGCTATGTTGGCGCACATTTTTACCTAAGAGAAAATGATGTCTTATCCAATATAGACGGTTTTTCTTCGCTTAGCTTTATCAACTATAAACTTGAAATCATCAACAATGACGACTTGTTGAATGTAGATGGTTTGGCTGCACTCAATTCTGTTGGAAGTGGCAATATTGGTGGACATTTCATTATTTCGGACAATGATGTTTTGTCCAATTTGGATGGTTTTAGTTCCCTTAATTCTATTGGTGCAGGAGGCGGTGTTGGTGGACGTTTGGAAATCACCAACAATCATTCTTTAACCATCTTAGATGGCTTTAATGCACTCAATTCTATTGGCAACAATCTACTTATTGACAACAATGACGCTTTGTTAAAGTTAGAAGGTTTTAACAGTCTATCTTCAATTGCTGGTGATCTTATCGTTACCAACAATGAGCTTTTGTCTCTATGTTGTGTTGTACCTTATTGGGCTAGCATTGCGCAGCAAGAAATAGTCATAACAGACAATGCAACAGGCTGCAACTCTTTTGAAGAGGTTTTAGATGTTTGTATTTCCTCCTCTGTTTGTGCTTTGGCTTTTTATGACGAAAACAATGATGGGATAAAAAATGATAATGAGCAATTTTTATACGACATTCCCTTTATTGGTGATACACAATTATTGTATTTAGTACAAGACAGTATGCAATGTTTTTACATTGATGAATTGGGTACATTTACCATCCAATACGATCAAGAAAATAATCCATTGTGGGAAGTAGTCAATGCACCAAACTCTTATACCCTTGCAATAACCGATCAAACAGATACGAGTTTGTATTTTCCCTTACAGCCTCTTAGCAATTTTACCGACCACAATGTAGATGTCACTTCTAGTATCACACGCTGCAATCAATCTACCAACATTTGGTTGACCTACCAAAATACAGGTTCCGAGACCACCAATGGTTATGTCAGTTTCATTGCAGATAGTTCAACAACATTTGTATCCGCCAATCCTGCTGTGGATTCTCTAGCAGGAGACACACTTTATTGGTTCTATGAAAATTTATATCCGACCCACTCCGATCAAATTTATTTAATTTACCAAATGCCAGGCGTAAATTCTCTTGGAGAAAACACACAATTCATCGCCCATATAGAAACCTGGGACGGCTTGGGCGGCAATGAAAATAGTTATAATTCTGAAATTGTCTGTGCCTACGATCCCAATGATAAATTGGTTACTCCCGAAGGTGTAGGAGAGGAAAACTATACTTTGTTTGAGGATAACTTAACCTATACCATTCGCTTTCAAAACACAGGAAACGATACAGCTTTTAACGTCATCATTCAAGACACCTTAAGCGAACATTTAGACATTGCTACTTACCATTATATAGGTAGCAGCCATGACGTATCTACAGAGATTGATAAGGTGGCTAAGACTTTAACCTTTAAATTCGACAATATCTATTTACCCGATAGCAATGTCAATGAACCCGCCTCCCACGGCTTTGTCAAATTTAGCATCGAAAACAATGGAGACTTGGCAGAAAATACGTCCATCAAAAACACTGCTTCCATCTTCTTCGATTTCAATCCTGCCATTGTGACCAATACAACCCAAAATACAATGGTCTCCACTTTGCCCAATACTGAAACCGAAACAAGTGTAACTCAATTAGCAGTCAAACCTTTTACCATTGCTCCCA
>JAHDIA010000151.1 GCA_020631035.1 Chitinophagales bacterium
TTGTTTGTTTGTTTGTTTGTTTGTTTGTTTGTTTGTTTGTTTGTTTGTTTGTTGTGTTAAGATAGTTTTTTGTTCAAATCTTGAACTTGATTTAGGGTTTTTTCCAATAGATTTTCTAATTTGGAAAAGTGCCCTTTCATTTCATTATTTTCTTGATGAATGTCTTCAATTTGTTTGATGAGAACCTCTTGAGTTTTCTGAATTTCTTTGATGTCTTTGTCATGAATGGCCTCATTGGCTTCTATAAACTTAGATTGATATTTGACCGCCTGTGAAATATCTTTTTCATAAAGATGAAGCTTGGAGTACAATTCAAAAGCTTGGCGAGACAATTCTTTATTGTCAATTTCTTTGGAAAGTTTGACAACCTTGTCTAAATATTTTTTGATGATTTGTGGAGCGGCTTTTTCGTTAAAGTAAGCTTGCGCAATTTGGAAATAAACCAAACCCATTTGAAATTTGTCTTGAGTAATTTTGCTTATCTCAAGAGCTTTTTCAAAGTAAATATGTGCATCTTTGAATCGCTCCATAAGGGCATAAGCTTCACCAATATTGTGATAAGTCAAAGCGGCATTGACCTGATCGCCTGCTTTTAAGAAATTACTCAATGCTTTTTGATAGTATTCTAGAGCTTTTTCGTATTGTTTTTTGTGTTTGTAAATGATACCAATATTGTTGAGGGCATAGGCCGAAAAATTATTGGTGCCAATTGTTTCCCAAATTTTTAGGGCTTTGTGGTAATAATGAATAGAAGTATCAAAAATTTTCTGATGAGCATAGACAATACCTACTGCATTGTATAGATAGGCGTGGTCTCTCGTTCCTGCTTCGTCATCTCTTGCCAATCCTTTGATAACATAGAGTTTTGCCTTAGAAATATTTCCTTGGCGATGAGCCACCAATGCAAGTGACGCACAGGAAATCAAAATAAGATCAGTTTGGTCCAGTTGTTCGGCTAGTTCTAGTGTTTCTGTAAAATACTTATTGGCTTGAGGAAGATTGCCTAAGTAAAGATGCAGTTTGGCAAAAACACTCTGAGCATAGTACATTTCTTTGAGGTCTTGTACTTTATTGGTAAAAATGTCTACTGCCTTTTCGATGTGTGGGATGGCTTCATCGTATTTGTTTTGTCTTACCAAGCAAAAAGCAATCAGGCGTTCGGCTATGCCTTCTTCTTTGTGTGTAGTCAATGTTTGAGCTATATCAAGTGCTTCTTGAGCATATGACATAGATTTGGCAGCGTCAATTTCTCTTAGTTCATCGCTAAGAGATAGTAACAAATCCAAACGTTCTTTTGGATCATTTACAGCCACTATTTTGTTTTCCAGGCTACTGATCGCTTTGTGGTTCACTTCTTGTATCATTGTCCAATTGTTTAGTCTAGTGTCTTTAGATAGTATTTCATTTAAGACACCTAAATAAGGCATAGGTATCTAAATTGAGCATCATAAAAATGTTAAATTGATGACCAAGCATAAATAGTGTTTGCAGTAGTAATGTGTGTTCAATAAAAGGTTTGAATGTATTATTTGCAGGCACAAACCCATATTAGTCTACAATTTAAACTATAGTTTCTTAGATAGCAAATTAATTTGCTCTAAAGTTAAAGACAGCATAGACTCAAATTTTTCCAATCTGGTTCTGATTTGTTGGTTTTCTTGTTGAAAATATTCTACCTCTTTCAACAACATTTCTTGGGTTTTTTGTATTTCCAATATGTCTTTCTCATACATTTCCTCTTTTACATCAATGTATTTTTTTTGATACTCTAATGCTTCTGGTATATCCCTTTTGGATAAATGAAGCTTTGAATACAAGTCAAATACAATCTTGTGTAGGAGT
The DNA here is from genome assembly GCA_020631035.1 of Chitinophagales bacterium. Classification (GTDB taxonomy): domain Bacteria; phylum Bacteroidota; class Bacteroidia; order Chitinophagales; family UBA2359; genus JAHDGP01. The sequence continues at coordinate 1,843 of JAHDIA010000151.1, forward strand.
TGATTGTTTAATTCATTGGAAATCTCAAAGGCACGATCGAGGAAGCCTTTGATGTAGTCTGTGGGTTTTTTAAGTTGCATATAGACCATTGCCAAACTGTGTAGAGCCATGCCTTCTTGGTAACGGTCCTTTATTTCGATGCTTTTTTCTAAAGACGTTTTTAGACATTTTAGCGCATTGTCAGTATCGCCCATTCTAAGGTAGTTTTCTCCTATATTGTTGAGCAGTAGAGCAGTTTGGCGAGTATTATTGGTTTCTTTGAACCACTCAAGAGCTTTTTGATAGTATTCTATGGCAGTATTGTACTCAGCTTGTTTTTGATATAAAATGGCAATGTTGTTAAAGACATAGCCACAATAGTGGAACATGCCTATTTTATCCCAAATTTTGTTGGCTTTTAAGTAATAGGTCAATGCTTCATCATAAATTTCTTGGTGACTGTACAAAATACCCACTACATTGTATAGGTGGGCATGATTGTCTGTTTCCAAGCCATCGTCCTTTGCCAATCCTTTGATGACATACAGCTTGGCTTCAGAATTGTTTCCTAATTTGTAAGAATTGAGTGCTAGAGAGGCAGTGGAACGAATATATAGTTCAGTTTTATCTAATTGATTGGCAATGTTAAGCGTTTTTAGATAATACTCTTTGGCTTTGTTGTAATCACCCAAAAAAAGATAAATCCGGCCAAACTCAATCAAGGTCCAAAAATGTTCTTCTGGAGCTTTGATGTTTTGAGTAAAGATTTCATTGGATGCATGAGCACTGCTTAGTGCCGATTTGTAATCGTGCATCTTGGTATAAATCATTGCTTTGAGTCGCAGGGCTTTTCCAAGTTCTAGATCCTGTTGTAATTGACTGGCGATCTCACAGGCTCTATTGGCAAAGGCTAGGGCATCTTCCGCATTGACTTTTGATTTCTCTTCAGCAAGTTCTAAAAACAAAGAGAGTTTACGGTGTTCATTTTCTGTCTGAGTTAATAGCGTTTGTAATTCCTCAATTCTTTCCTTGCTTTGTTTGTAAAATGCAATCATCATTCATCTTTGAGTAGTTGCGAAATTTAATTATATACTGTCATAGTGTTTATATACGATACATAGTTAGTATTGGATGAAGTATGATGAAAATAACCTTATTTGCAATCTAAGTTAATTCAAATCTTTTGAACCTCAAATGTTTTGTGAATGATTCTAACACAATACTTTGATAAAGTTTGTTAAAATTCTGTGTATTAGCTTATTATACAGCTAGGTTTTTACCGATACTTAAAGCTTTGTAAGGCAAATATTTTGATTTTATTTATAATGGTATTTAACAAACAAATCCCATAGGACAATTCCTATACTCACCGATATATTGAATGAATGTTTGGTTCCAATTTGTGGTATTTCGATACAATGATCCAATATAGGGAGCAATTCTTCGCCTATGCCTTTTACCTCATTTCCAAAAACCAATATGTATGTTTTGCGTTTATCTAAACTGAAATCCTGTAGAAAAATTTTGTCGTCGGTTTGTTCAATGCCTATTATGACATTCTCGTGGCTTTTTAGGCTTTCTAGCAATTCTTTGGTATTGGGAGCATGTTCCCAGTCAACCGCTTCATTGGCTCCCAAAGCCGTTTTTTGAATGTCCCTATGGGGCGGCTGGGCGGTAATGCCACACAAATATACTTTTTCGATTCTAAAGGCGTCTGAGGTACGAAAGGCAGAGCCGACGTTTAAAGCACTGCGCACATTGTCTAGTACTACAATTATGGGTGTTTTTTCTGCATCTTTGAATTCGTCAACTGTCAAGCGGCCCAATTCGTTGTTTTTTGTTTTTTTCATTTTGCAAAGGTAGTAATTGTGTGGATTGGTTGAATGTGTTGAATGTGTGATTGTGTTGAATGGTTGAATGTATTGAATGGGTACACGTAGAGACACACGGCCGTGTGTCTGTCCGAGAGGGACGGAATCAATTTGCGTGTATGCGATTTTGGGGATCAATTTGTGTATTTGTACGAAAAAGGGGAAGTGAGGCGTGAAGCGGATGGAGAAAAGAGCCGACGGAGTGCCCTGAGAAGCGATGTTTACGCCCGATGGAGCCACATACCTTGTATGGGTGAGAGCGGGGAGCCACGAAGGTTTGAAAAATTAGCGTTCCGTTCAAATCTAATTCATCTTAATTATCTTAATTATTTTCGTAAATTTGTTGGCTAAAATAAACCTAAGAAAATTGGCTAAAACGAAAGGAAAACAGACTAAGGAGACGCCCTTGATGCGTCAGTACAATTCGATTAAGGCGAAATATCCCGATGCGATTTTGTTGTTTCGAGTGGGAGATTTTTATGAGACATTTGGAGAAGATGCGATTACTACGTCCAAGGTGTTGGGCATTACTTTGACCAAGCGTGCCAATGGGAAGGCTGCGGACATTCCCTTAGCAGGATTTCCCCATCACGCAATGGACACCTATTTGCCTAAGTTGGTGAGGGCGGGTTATCGGGCAGCCATATGCGACCAATTGGAAGACCCCAAAAAGACAAAAAAAATTGTCAAACGTGGGGTGACAGAATTGGTGACGCCTGGTGTTGCGCTAAATGACAAATTGCTCGACCATAAAAACAATAACTTTTTGGCCTCGGTTTGTTTTGGGAAAAATGAAATGGGAGTTGCCTTTGTGGACATTTCGACAGGGGAGTTTTTTTTGACCCAAGGAGTAGCAGAGGAAGTAGAAAAATTGTTTCAGAGTTTTAAGCCTTCGGAGGTTATTTTTGCGGGCAAACACAAAAAAGAATTTGAAGCACAGTTTGGTTCCAAATTGTATACTTACCATTTGGAAGATTGGGTGTTTCAATATGATTATGCCTATGAGACTTTGCTCAAGCATTTTAAGACACAATCGCTTAAAGGATTTGGGGTAGATGGTTTGCAATCGGGTATTGTTGCAGCGGGTTCTATCATCCATTATCTGGGAATGACGGAGCATGCTCAATTGCAGCATATTTGTTCGGTGGGGCGCATTGTTCAAGACAAATATGTTGGGTTGGATCGCTTTACCATCCGCAATTTGGAATTGTTGTACAGCAATCACGATACAGGTATTCCACTTCTAAGTGTATTGGATCAAAGCTTGACACCAATGGGTGCGAGACTTTTGAAAAAATGGATGGTTCTGCCTTTGAAGAATATTGCAATGATAGAAGAGCGTTTAGATTTGGTAGACTTTTTTATCAAAAACAAAGAGTTGGCGAGTGAATTGGAGAACTGTATTCGTACCATAGGAGATTTGGAGCGATTGGTGACCAAGGTAGCTACCCGACGCATCAATCCGAGACAGGTCAATCAGTTGCATAGGGCTTTGACAGCCATTGAAAAAATCAAAAAGATTGCCACGCATGCAAGCGACGAACCAATGTTGCTCAAAATAGCAGATCAATTGAATGCTTGTAGTACCTTACAAAAGAAGATTGCCAAAGACTTGGAAGTGGAAGCCCCTGTGGATTTGAAAAAGGGTGGGGTGATTCGTGAGGGCGTATCGGCGGAGCTAGACGAGTACCGTGGTATGTCGAACAATGCAAAGGACTACCTAGAAGACATTCGTCAAAGAGAAATAGAGAATACAGGAATTGCTTCTTTAAAAATTGGTTTCAACAATGTGTTTGGCTATTATTTGGAGGTGACCAATAAGTATAGAGATCAAGCTCCAGAAGACTGGATACGCAAACAAACCTTGACCAATGCGGAGCGTTACATTACAGAAGAACTAAAAAAATACGAATACAAAATCTTACAAGCAGGAGAACGCATTGAATCGCTAGAGGCAGATTTGTTTGAAAAATTGATTGACTTTATCAGTGATTATATTCGTCCCATTCAGTTGAATGCTCAATTGATTGCTAGAATTGATTGCTTATTGGGTTTTGCGAGAGTGGCAGACCATAACGATTATTGCCGCCCAGAACTGAATGACAGTTTTGTATTGGACATCAAAAATGGACGCCATCCTGTGATCGAACAACAGATGGAGCCAGGTGAAGCCTTTGTACCCAATGATGTATGGCTCGATACCGATACCCAACAAATCATCATCATCACAGGACCCAATATGTCGGGTAAGTCTGCCATTTTGCGACAAACCGCTTTGATTGTTTTACTGGCACAAATGGGCTGTTTTGTTCCAGCCGACTCTGCCTCTATCGGTTTGGTAGATAAGGTGTTTACTAGGGTGGGCGCTTCAGACAATATTTCATCGGGTGAATCTACTTTTATGGTAGAGATGAACGAGACAGCGAGTATTATGAATAATTTATCTAACCGCAGTTTGATTTTGTTGGATGAGATTGGGCGTGGAACCAGTACCTACGATGGCATTTCCATTGCTTGGGCATTGACGGAGTATTTGCACAACAACAATCAGTGGCGGCCCCGTACTTTGTTTGCAACGCACTACCACGAATTGAATGAACTGGGAGGGAAATTAGAGCGTATTCATAACTATAATGTAGCCACCAAAGAGGTGGGGGATAAAGTCATCTTTTTGCGAAAGTTAACGCAAGGGGGAAGCAAGCACTCTTTTGGAATTCATGTAGCTGCTATGGCAGGTATGCCAAGAGCCATTGTGATGCGTGCCAATGAAATATTAAAAGAATTAGAAGGCAAAAACATTCAAAGTGAAATCAAAGACAAGCTCGAAAGTCTACCTGATCAAAATATGCAATTGAATTTGTTTAGTTTGGATGACCCCAAATTGATGGAAGTAAAAAAAGTATTGGAAGTTACGGATGTCAATACATTAACACCTGTAGAAGCTTTATTAAAATTAAATGAATTGAAGAAATTGGTGGAGTAAAACTTGGAAAAGAAAAAGCCGGACAAAATATGACCGGCAACTGCTATAAGTGATTTACACTTATTAAATAATGAGAAACTTCCTTAATACTTTCAAGCTTGGCATAATTACTTTATCCACTTGTTGTTGTAGATAACAGTAAAGTTGTTTTTCGATTTTACCCCCATAAATGAGCGTATTAAGATTTCCTCTATCTTATTTTAGATTTATAAAATAACAGGCAACCAAATAAACCCTCGTATTTCTACGAAAGCTCCCCTCCGTTATTTGGCTGCACTGTTTCTCATTTAAGTTTTTTGATAAAAACAGACAACCAAATAAACCCTCGCATTTCTACGAAAGCTCCCCTCCGTTACTTGGCTGTACTGTTTTTTATGTTTTGTTTTTAAATTTAGTAATGATCAAATTCATTACTAATTAGTACATATCATCTGTTTTTTTGATAAAAACAGACAACCAAATAAACCCCCGCATTTCTACGGAAGCTCCCCTCCGTTACTTGGCTGTACTGTTTTTTATGTTTTGTTTTTAAATTTAGTAATGATCAAATTCATTACTAATTAGTACATATCATCTGTTTTTTTGATAAAAACAGACAACCAAATAAACCCCCGTATTTCTACGGAAGCTCCCCTCCGTTATTTGGCTGCACTGTTTTTTTATTTTATGTTTTTAAGGGGCACATATCATCTGTTTTTTTGATAAAAACAGACAACCAAATAAACCCCCGTATTTCTACGGAAGCTCCCCTCCGTTATTTGGCTGCACTGTTTTTTATTTTATAGTTTTAGTAGAGGGTCAAACAATTAGAGGGAAGTTTGTAAGGAAAAAACAGGCAACCAAATAAACCTCCATGTATATGGAAGCTCCCCTCCGTTATTTGGCTGCACTGTTTCCCCATTATTTTTATTTAATGGACCTACTTTACCAATATTACCAATACAAAAATGGTAAAGCAAATGTGCGTTTTGAAGGGAATTGATTTTTGAGGGGGGTCTTAATTAGGTAAATTGAATTGTGCAATCAACTTACAATAGTCTTTTACGCCAAGGATTGCGTAAGGTTTCACAGAGGGTAAATGACATATGGTGAAAAAATATAGGTGTTTGTAAAGGCAGGTATTGTCGCCCTATGCCAAAAATTACAAATTGTTGATTTTTAAAAGTTTGTAACAAAGGTGTTTTGGACGTTTTCCCATTTAGGGAATGATATTTTCAAAAAAAAAAATAAAAAAAAATGAACGAAGTAAAACTGAAAAAAAAACGTCCATATTTATAGATGAAATGAAGTTTTTTTTATTCTTTTTTAGATAATATTCAAATTTTCTCTGTCCAATATCCATCATCTTTGATGAGTTGTATCAATTCGTCAACTGCTTGCTCTGAAGGAATGTTGCGTTTCATCACTTCTTGGCCCTTGTAAAGAGTGATTTTGCCAACTCCACTGCCAACATAACCATAATCTGCATCAGCCATTTCGCCAGGACCATTCACTATACAACCCATAATGCCAATCTTAACGCCTTTTAAATGGTCTGTACGGCTTCTTATCATAGCAGTGGTTTCTTCTAAGTCAAACAAGGTACGCCCACAAGAAGGACAAGAAATGTATTCAGTTTTAGAAATACGGGTTCTACTGGCTTGTAAAATAGTAAAAGCCAATTCATTCACGTTCTTCAATGCTTGAGTAGACTGTAACCAGATGCCATCACCTAAGCCATCTACCAACAAACTGCCAAAGTCTGTTGAACTGGCTAAAATCAGGGAGTCATATACTACATCAGTATAATTGCGTTTTAGTACAACGGGGCAAGCTATCTTTTTTTCTAATAAATAATAAAATACTCTTCTGACTTCTGACATCCAATGTGTATTGTCACTGGTCAACACCAAGACCAAATTAGGGATGCTTGATAATTTGGCAAGCAAAGCATCTGACCAGTCTTGAATAGACAAGGTTACGAAATTGAGTTGTTCTGAGAAAGCAGGAGTATTGTCCAAGTCTGATACCATATATAATGGTAGGTAAGAAGTTTTGGAGTCAAGTGTATTCCAATAATCATAATCTACGATGCATTGCAAAGTACCTGGAATCTCAAAATTTAAATTTTGTTTGCCCAAATACACATAATCTACCGCTTGGTCCGAAATGTGCCATTTGTCTAGTTCTTCGGAATAGTCGTAACCAATGTCCAACAATTGAGCAGCGGTTTCTATTGTATGAGCAGACAAATCCGCTACAACCACAGGTACTTGCTCCCCACCAATTTTTGCAATGTTTTGGGTAGAGCGTTTTTCATACATAAATGGATCTTTGACCACTTTCTCTATATTGGGTATATATATATGTCCTGAACGTTTTTTGTAGCGGTCTGCCAAGCCAATTGCCACAGGGCACTCTGCTTCGGGAGCTTCGGTCAATGACACCCGAATGGTATCCCCCAGACCATCTTCCAACAAAGCACCAATACCTACAGCCGATTTGACCCGACCATCCAAACCATCCCCAGCTTCGGTGACACCCAAATGAAGCGGATAATTCATGCCTTCTTCTTCCATTTTGTTGACCAATAAGCGATACGCCTGAATCATCACCCGTGTATTGCTTGCCTTCATCGACAAAACCAAATTGTAGTAGTTCAAAGACTCACAAATGCGAACAAATTCTAAGGCTGACTCTACCATTCCAATGGGGGTGTCCCCATAACGGCTCATAATACGATCAGATAAGGAGCCGTGATTGGTCCCAATCCGCATAGCCGTTCCTTCCTCTTTACAAATTTTGACCAAAGGCGAAAAACGTTCGGCAATGCGTTCAATCTCTGCTTCGTATTGAGCATCCGTATATTCTATGATGTTGAATTTTTTCTTATCGGCATAATTGCCAGGATTGACCCGTACCTTCTCTACAATCCGAGCAGCAATCTCGGCAGCATTGGGTGTAAAATGTATATCGGCAATGAGGGGAACATCGTATCCACGATTCTTTAGCTCTTTTTTGATTACTGCCAAATTTTGTGCTTCCTTTTTACTAGGAGCTGTAATCCGTACATATTCTGAACCTGCTTCATACATCCGTATCGTTTGCTCTACTGTAGCGATGGTGTCCATCGTGTCTGTAGTGGTCATCGACTGTATCCTAATGGGATTGTTGCCACCCATCGCTACATCTCCAATCCGAACTTCTCTCGTTAAATAACGAGAATATTCGGTCAAACTATTACAATACTTAAAAGGTTCTTTGATTACATTTTCCATAAGAAGTTACAAATTACGAGTTTAGAATTACGAGTTCTTGTATCTTGTTGATAGAGTAATTGAGTAATTGCACCAAAATCACTCAGGAATTTTAAATTTTGATTTTTAAATCTTCAATTAACTAATTAAAAAAATCAAATCTTATCAATCAATTGCTGCAAATCTTTTTCATCAATATCAACCTCTTTGAACACCATACAATGGGCATCAAGTAGAGCTGCCGCATAGCTGTTGGGATTTTTATTGTAAAAGGTAATGGTCTTTTTACGGCCTTCTACCTGCTTTACCTTTAAATTGACAAGTTGCTCAAAAGGAATACTTACAAAACTATTGGCATCATTGCCTTGATATTGAAACAAGGCATCCTTGGTATATCCAGAAACCGTATTGCCATCTTTCAAATAACTGATGGTTGACGCATAAGTATGAACCAAGCCCCCTACAATAAAGATAGCTCCCAACACAATATCAAAAGCGGACAAATTGCCCAATACCTTTATAAAGATTGCCGTAATAACAACCCAAATCCAAGTAAAAGGTTTCTTCAAATTCCTCTGAACAAAAACCTCCGAATAAGATTGCTCATTCGACTTTTTATCTTGCCACAATATGTCTTTAGGGTTTATGGGTATCATATGGTATGTACTATGTAGCTTTTACGAAAATAACTTTCCAAAGAACTTAAATCCTTCTCCTTTTCAAAGATACCAAAAACCGTTGAACCACTGCCACTCATCAAGGCAAACAAGGCATTTTCTTCATAAAGCTTCTGCTTGATTGCCTCAATTACTGGATATGTTGGATAAACAGCCAACTCAAAGTCATTGTTC
>JAHDIA010000152.1:0-2853 GCA_020631035.1 Chitinophagales bacterium
TTTTATTTTTTGAATGGAACGTTGGGGGCCTTCGTTTGCATGGGGTGTCCCTGCTATCCGTTTCTATGGTGGTATGGGGCAATCTACCTTTATTCTGTCACGGTCGTAAGACACACAGCCGTGCGTCTCTACAGCTACCAATACCTACCACCATATCCACTACTATCAGGCATAAACATCGCTTCTTTGAGTGCTTCGTCGGTTCTATTTTCCATCCGCTTCACGCCATTCAAAAAACAACACTTTCCCATTTTTACAGTTATTTGACTCTTTTGAACAGTACATATATTTAAACAAGACTGCATCTTTGCATCATTATTTAATTAGAATAATTATTGTAATGAAACAGTTAAAAATCAATTTTTGGACTTTACTGATATTATCAATTGTTTTTGTAACTTCTTGTAGCGACGACGATGACTACCCCATAATTGAGGGGTCCAATGTCACCGTAAGCAATACTTTTCAATCAAGCTCCATCACTGCAGGTGTTGAAACCACCATCGAAGAATTGTTTCAGATGGACGCAGGTTCCCTAGCAGCTTCCGCAAGTATTGCCGAAGCTGTTGAGTTTCCAGCTTACCTATTGGGTTTGTATGATATTGACATTGACGACAGCAGTATTTCTTTTGACTTGGTCGCCCCAGCAGATGATCCAACCTATGGTTCTTTATTTAGAACATTGGAAGCAGGTACAGTTGATCGTTACTATTTAACTTTCGACGAAGCACAAAATGTAAGTGGTTTTACGTCGAGTACTTCTGCTGTAAATCTTAGAATTGATTCAGACAGAGTTTTGGTAGTCGAAATTGGAGAAGGATTTAGTTTCAATCCTGGTTCTTCTTTTACCATCACATTGGAGTAAGAAATAGTGGTATAATTCATAACTCATTTTAATAATAGACTTGAACAAGTCTAATTTCTTCTACCCCTAAAAACCAGTATACAAGAGTCCATAACCAACAGTAGTTGGTCGTTGTGCTATGTATACTGGTTATTCTTTTATGTGCAACTTACAGCTTCACACCAAACCTTCCTCCCCATTTCTATCCACAACACATTCTCCATTAATTACATTCGTGATTCATCTTAAACATTTTACTAGGGAACTTTCTTGAGGCATTTAGGCTTATGTAATATGTTGTTAAAATCCAGTACAATGAAATACACACGCAAAAAATTGATTGCACAAATACAAAATGGAGAACAATTCAAGTATTTGTTTTTCTGGGGAAATCAAAAACGTAGAGATGGGCAAATTGGTGCAAGTTCTCTTAGTCAGTGGTGGGAAGATTGGTCATTTGAAAAAGAGGGCATCTCCTACACCACCGCCGAACATTGGATGATGGCAGAGAAAGCCCGTTTGTTCAATGACGAAAAAACTTTGGCGCGCATCCTATCCTGTAAAACACCAGGCGAGGCAAAGAAACTAGGTCGTCAGGTACAAGGGTTTAAAGGTCCCAAATGGGATGCTCACAAATACGAAATTGTCAAACAAGGCAATCTTTTAAAGTTTGGGCAACACCAAGCCCTTAAAGACTATTTGCTCACAACTCAAAATAGAATTTTGGTCGAAGCCAGTCCACTTGATAGAATATGGGGCATCGGTTTGGCAAAAGACCAAGCAGATGCCTACAATCCTGTAAAATGGAAAGGGGACAATTTGTTGGGCTTTGCTTTGATGGAGGTTCGAGAGGAATTGAGTGAATAAGCCATTATGGAAGTTACAAACTTCCATTACTATAAAGATTTCAGTTGCAAACTGAAATCAACGAAATCTAAACTAGAATCTAGATATGACATTTCTTTGAGAAATGTCATATCTAAAAGATTTTATAATTATGTCTAATCTAACACTGTTAAGCCGAGATGATTTTAGAGAAGGTGTATTTTCTAGGGATAAATACCAATGTGTTTTATGTGGTAAAGCAGGAGTAGATGCCCACCACATCATAGAACGCAAACTATGGCAAGATGGCGGTTACTACTTGGACAATGGGGCGACTTTGTGCGAAGCTTGTCACCTCAAGGCAGAATATACTCTTGTTTCTTGTGAAGAAATTAGAGTCAAAGCAGGTATTGACAATCTACTCTTACCTGTACACCTACAAGACACCCGACAAGACTATTTTGACAAATGGGGCAATCCTTTATATGGAGAGCATTTGCGTTTACAAGGAGAATTGTTTTTTGAGGAAGCAGTACAAATTGCGCTAAGTCGTGGTAAAAAATTGAGTTTGTTTTTGGCGCAAATTCTCCCACCCCAATTATTTACTTTTGAAGAGGGCTATTCTTCTTTTGATGATGAAACACCTATCATTGTTTTGCCTTATGAATGGAACCAAAGAGCAATGGTCAATCAAAACATTTGTATATCCCCTACTACTGATGTCTTCCCACAAAAATCACTTGACAAGATTCGAGCCATTCCTCAAGGGTGGAAGGTAGAAGTAGTTTGGTTAGAAAAAGAAATGGCTGTCTTAGGCTTTTGGAATGAAGACAATGATTGTTTGAATTGGGACGAAACACTTGAATGGGCGGAGCTGATTGAGCTACCACTCCTTAAACCTATTTTTAAAGGAATCTATGCTACATTTGTTTCACAATTTCAACAAAGCAACTCAGCCTACTATATTAGAAACAAGCAAAGTTTTTCTTTGAAGTTCTTTAAAGCACATGTCGCAACACAAAACAAGATTTTATAGCAACTCACATCTACCTAATCTAATGAATCACATGAAGTCTGTATTGATTTTTCTTTATCGCTCGTTGAAGTAAAATCAGCTTTCCTGCTCTTAAATGTGCTGCGAGTACCCTCTTCTCCAATTCAATTCTTTTGACTTGATTGCTTTC
>JAHDIA010000152.1:2863-10756 GCA_020631035.1 Chitinophagales bacterium
TGTAAAAACATATAAGTGATAATTTGATGAGGCATAAAATATTCTGAACGAACAAAATAAATATTTTCTAGATTTATTTGACTAATATAATTGTGGCTAATGTGATAGAGATGCTCATTGCCTTTTATTAAATATTCGTTGTACCAAGTCCTGGATTCTTCTACAAAAGTAAATTCTCCCGAAAGGCTCATTTTGTATAGTCCAGATTTAGGAGTTTCCTTTGTACTCTCCAAAATCAGATAGCAATTGCCATTGTGAAATACAGGAATGGTATAGCCTGTTGATTTCAAAGTATCCTCTTCTTGGTCTAAATAAATTTGCTTTTCTCCTGTGATTAAATTTAGTTTAACCAATTGAAAAATATCTCTTTTCTTTTCATTGAAATACCACAAATCATCTTGATAAATGGTACAAACCAATTTGTTCAAAGGAAAGCCACCTGACAACCCAATTAGGTATTTATTGATCTGGTAGTTTTTTTCAACAGCAATTTCTCGCTCAACATTTCCCGTTTCGGGATTGACAAATTTTATCTTTTGCTGCTTTTTCCCTTCTGTACAAATAAGCAATAATTGATCTTTCCAAATAAATTTATCCTGCACTTTTACTTTGTTCTTCCAGATGGTTTTTCCATTTGTTTTGTCTAGGGCATAAAGTGTGGTATTGGAATGACACAAAATTTTTCCCTTGTGTGCTAAAAACGCACTGGCTCCAATTTTTTGTTTCCAGATGGATTCTCTACTAATGGGATCACAAGCCTGAATGTATTTGTCCTGTTTCCAATTTTCATCTATTTCGCTTTCAAAACGAGCAATGAGCATACCATCTAGGTAGATAGGTTGGTGCAATCTGTCACTGTTGTCCCAGCTTTCCCAAAGTATTTTCCCATTGCTTGCATCAATACAAACATTGACACCATATTCCACATCTCCTACAAAAATTAAATTTTCAAAAATATGCAATTCGTGGTGGCTGATGAACTTCCCTTGAAATACAGGAAAATTCCCCAACACCTCAAAGTTCGGAATATCCTTTGTATGATCGCCAACTAAATTTAATGGTTCCCATTGAAAAGGAAGATCCGTACGATGTTTAAGTATTTTGCCAACAATGTTTATTTCATTGGAAACTGCCTTTATTACTTGTTGTTTTGTTGGTCTTTGTTCTAGCTTATTTGCATTTTCTCTCTTGTCCTTTTGCTCTTTAATAAATGCTTCAAGTCTGCTATGATTACCCTCTATTTCTAGGGTTTCGAATACTGTATAAATAGGCTCCGTACAATCTTCATACTCATTGTTTTCTATTTCTTTTTGTAGCGCACTTAACAGTTTTTCTTGCATTTCAGTATCCTCACTTAAATTGATGCTATCACCCAATTCTTTGGCTTGGTACAATCCATGTTGCCCTGGCAAAATTGAGCGTGCAATCAATAGGCTCATTGCTTCTTCTGTTCCAGCCCATTTTTGAAAAACCATTTCGATGTATTCTCCCTGTTCTGTTTCGTGGTCAAGATCATCTATTCTAAGGAAGTCTACTAGGTAGTGAATGTATTTTTTATCATACTTGGCAAGGGCAGAAATTTCGACCAAACCTACTACTGTATCATCAAAGGCAATGGTTGATTCTTGTTCTAGGAGAAACTCCGCATACTCAACAAAATTGGTTTGACATTCAGGATACCGATTGAGTATTTCATCATAGGGTGCTTCAATTGAATGGTATTGGGTCTCTTCTTGTTCTACAAACTCCAAACAGACATTGGTATAATCTATGTGTTCACCACTTTCTATCAATTGAATTAAATAGGTGAACATTTCTTCTATCATATATTTGGTATATTCCTTGTCTTCCAATTTGACAAGTATTGTAGGACCGTAAAGATCTGCTTTGTTTTCTTTTGTTAAAAATATTGGATTCTTGTTCATATTGGGGTATTTGTCTTGTTTGATAAATTCTTGCGTGAGGCATGCGGAAAGTGCGACTGCAAGGAGCAGCCCACAGGGCCGAAGCGAATGCGGAGCTTGGAGAACGCCGACCCGCAGGGGCACGCCCAAATAAAAATTAAATCAATACAAATCTTTATTTATAAAAGGAATTAAGGCTAATACGACTGCTTGTCTATAGAGTTCAGTTCTATCCATTGCATTGCCCGTCAACAGTCCAACGGCTCCATTTTTTTGCTTGGAGTTGCTCGCCCCAAAAACAATGTCATCGGCATCGCCCAGCTCATAACCTTGGTGGACGAGTTCGGACACTTTTTGAGGAAGCATAAAGGTATTGGTCTTGGATTGTCCTTGTTTTTCCTTGGACTGTACGACTACCCAAGCAAAAGATTCCATACCATGTGATGTAGCTTCGATACCACCTTCGATGCCTACCCAAAATGTTGCATTGGGATATTCTTGTTTTGCATTTGTTGCTCGGTTGATGGCTCCTTGCAAAGTTTCGGCATTGCTCATTGGCTGCTCCCTTACATTGGAGGGAACCGAAACACCCTCGTAATTGTAATGAGTATTGGGAAACATTTCCTTAAAAGCAAGAGAGACAGCATTGATTTTGACTGGATTTTTGGACGCAATGATGATATTTGAATTCATTTTGTAACTTTATATTAATTTACACCACAAACGTAATACATAGGATGAAAACATTACAATTTTATTCACTGTTTTTATTGTGTTTGATGACTGCTTGTACCAGCAGTTCTCCCGACACAAGACCCAAGAGCGAAATAAGTACTCAAGCGGAATCATTGAAAAAGCGCAATGGTTTGACTTACATTCCCCAAGAGCAAATTTTGGAGCGTGCCAAGCAGGGCAAATTTAATTATATTAACACTCCAATTCCGATTTAATGGCGTATTTTTACACCGATTTGAAAAAATACGAGCAAACTGGCAAACTGAGTTCTAGTTCGATTGCCTTGATGGAAGACAGACTTTTGCTAAACAATGGTTACCAACAGATATATGGCAGTCAAATAGTTAATGAACAATTACACAATCTGTATGATCCAGAAAATGTAAATGAGCGAAGGGCTAAAATGGACTTGGGCCCCATAGAGGACTATATAGAACATTTTGGCTTGGATTTTGAAACAGAATTAAAACGCTTGCAGGCAGAAGCTGCAAAAACAACAGACTAAGACTAAATACCTTAAATCCATACAATTGATTCAAGATTTATTACAAAAGTTAAAAGACAATAAATACAAGGACTTGAAGGGCAAACTTCATTGTGAGCTACCCTTGACCAAGGATGTGTTGAACTTTTTTTTGCAAGATGTGGTGGACAAGAACAAGATGCTCGACCAATTAGAGTTGATCGACATCAAGGAGGATTACCAAACCATTAAAGTTTCTTTGGAAGCCATTAAGGTGGGCCCCAAAGAGTTTGAGTTGGTAGATCGTTTGATTAAGTTTCAGGTATTGGATGGTTTGAAACCACCAGACTTTATGCTTGAGTTCAAGGTATTGGATGGTATTGGCTTTTTTGAGAACAAGCTCTTAGAGGTCCTCATCAAAAAAATTGTTGGAGTCGATGGCTTGGAGTATGACGACAAAGTTCTGTCTATCAACCACGCCAAATTGACCAAGATTTCGGAGCATGCTGCATTGACCAAAAAGATGAAAAATGTGAGCTTGACCAGCAAAGATGGGAAAGTGATGTATGTATTTGATGTGAAATTTTAAATTAATAACATTACAAAGGTTCAAAATGAAAAAAATAATAGACTTTTTATTTGCCAATAATTTGGAAAACTTAGACGAGTTCAAAATCAATGGGGAAATCAGTCTCAAGAAAGAATTAGTAATTGAAGCAATGGTTGAGGCGTACAAATATCAAAAAGAAAGCAAGAGTGCCAAGAGTAAAACCAGCAAATCTAAAGGTCCAGAGGTAGAATTGAGCGAAGAAGCTTACAAAGCCCTTATTGAAAACATAGAAGTCGAAGAATTGAACTTGGCTGCCAATAAGGAAAAAGTTTCGGTACGCTTTAACATCAAGAAGGGAGAAACCGAAGAATAAATTGTTCAAGAACTGAAAAAAACATATCTTCGCATTTAGAAATGCTTAGTTTACATTTCTTTAATCAATTGTGGTGGAACATATATTGTACAGTAATACCTACTACTGTATGATTTAATCGTATTTTTAAATCAAACCTATATTAGACATGAGTTCACTCAATGGAAATGGGGCATTGCATACCCAACCTGATAACACAAATCTGTGTGCCTATTTAGAAGCTTGGAAAACAGACAAAACACCTGACAATTATATGAAAATCCTCAATGAATTGGTAACAGGCAATTGCTTGTTGATGTTGCCTTCTATCAATGAGGAAGACCCCAATTCGGATTGGCACGAAGAAAAGAAAGCCGACTCTCTACAATTGACATCTGTATTCGAGATAGACGGATTGAAAATTTTAGGTGCTTTTTCCAATGAACAAGATATGCTCAATTGGGCAAAAAAATCAACCCCTTATACGGCACTAAAGGCGAAAGATGTTTTGGATTTTTGCGAAAAAAACAATCTAGACAAAATTATCATCGACAATCATTTTGTGATAGAACGCAATACCGAAAATGTCCAACAGCAAACCATCAAAGGTGGGCAAGAGGTCATCGTCTGGCAACCGCGTGTTCCCATTGGCGGCACATTGTTGGAAAAGCTGGTTAGCAATTTTAAAACAGTCAGCACCATCGAGGAAGTACATCATTTTGGAATGACCAGAGGCGACGAACACATTTACATTTTGGCGTTTAAAATGAGTGTGTACAACGACAATTCTAGAACTGCCTGTGTCAATGCCATTCAAAACTCCATCGAAGATGAGACACTTGATTTTCCATTAGAGATGCTTTTCTTAGACAACGAAACTTGGGAGAAAACAGTAGTGGATATGAATGGTGAAGCATTGATTTATCCAAAGGAAGAAAGCTAAAATGGATTCCAATCAACTCATCAAATTAAAAGAATATATGGTTGCTCACCAATTGAGTTTGGCAGTTGCCGAAAGTTTGACCTGTGGCTTGATTCAAGCAGAAATTGGCAAAATTTCGGGAGCATCCAAATTCTTTTTGGGTGGCGCAACGACCTACAGTATTCCCTCTAAGGTTGATATGCTTGGTGTAGACAAGGTTCATGCTGAATCAGTCAATGCCGTTTCGTCTAGAGTGGCATCTGAAATGGCTTCGGGTGTACGCCATTTATTTGGGGCAAGTATTGGTTTGTCTACCACAGGCTATGCCGAAGCTTATCCCGAAGAGAACATAGAGACTCCAATGGCATTTATTGGGCTACACATATTGACACCCACCAATATCAAAAGTTCCTTTAAAAAAGTAGTAGATGACAAAAGTCGAGACCGTACTCAAATGCGGGAATTTGTCAGGGATGAGGCTTTGCAATTTTTGATGGAGCAGTTGAATATTACAGAGATTTGAAATCAAGCTCTTCAAAAACATTGCGCTACTTTCTACACATAGGATACAAAGGCACAAAATATCGGGGCTGGCAACGACAGCCCAAAGTGATGAGTGTACAAGAAGTCTTAGAAAGTAAAATTGCTGCAATGTTGAAACGAGAATGCATCATTTTTGGCTGTGGGCGAACAGATGCAGGAGTACACGCTAGTCAATATTTTGCCCATTTGGACATTCCAGAACAATTGGATTTTGATTTCGTTTTTCGCCTCAATAAAATGCTGCCCAATGATGTGGTTCTATTTGAGATGATACCCGTTGAGCAAGGCCAACACGCCCGTTACGATGCGACCGCTCGAAGCTATGATTATTTTATCCATCGTTCTCCCCATCCCTTTTTAGATGAATTTAGCTCTCTTTACGAAATCGACCATTTGGATTTGACAGTAATGCAAAAAGCCTGTACCTTACTCCCCCAATACGAAGATTACCGTGCCTTGTGCAAAGCACCCGACAAACACAATCATACCCGCTGTAATATAATGAAAACACAATTGTATGTCAATGATTCCGAAGAGCGTTTGCGTTTTCACATCACCGCCAACCGTTTTTTGAAAGGGATGATTCGAATTTTGGTCAATCGTTTATTGGAACTTGGGACAGGAAAAATCAGTTTGGATTATTTTGAACATTTGTTAAAAACACAACAAGCCAATGAAGTCGTCAAATTGGCGTATCCACAAGGATTGTTTTTATCAAAAATTGTATATCCCTATTTGGACATTCCCAATAAAATGAAATATGATTTTTAAATCAAAACCATCCCCCGTAGAGACGCACGGCCGTGCGTCTGAACAGAAAACGCAACAGAAAACGAAAGAAAAGAAGCAAGGCGTGAAACGGATAGAAAAAAGAACCGACGAAGAACATAAAGAACCGATGCCTACACCTGATAGAAGCGGTTACCCCGCACCCCCAATTTAATTGGGGGGAGGAGTAAAAGCGGATAGCAGGGACACCCAAAGGTTTGAAAAACCCACGTTCTGTCCCATCAAAAAAATCATTTCTTCAACTCAAAACGCATCAAAGTAGGTTCTCTGTCTTTTTTCTCATTAGAGATAAACAATTCATTCTTGTGATTAAAACAAATGCCCTCCGCTTGTTGGTAGAGCCTTGGAGAAAGTTGTGTTTTGCTCATCACTTCTCCCGCTTCATTGATGACCAGCAAAGTTTGAGAAGCGGAACTCAAAATATAAATCAATCCAGTTTCGGGATGAATCGCAATGCCCGATGGTTTAAAATTGGTGTGAATGTCGTGTTTGTCTAAATTGTAAACGGGATCTTTTTCAAATTTCTCCTCTTCGATAGAAAAAGCATATACTTGTATTTCGTCCTTGTGTTTTTTATGAGTATTCTCTTTACAAACCAACAACAGCCGATCATTTTTTTGATCGTAACACAAGCCTTCAAATTCTAACTTTTTGCTATTTTTTAAATTATAACTTTCTTTTTTCTTTTTGTTTTTAATCCGAATGATGGTTCCTGAACTTTTGAGAACATAAATATTTTCGCCCTTGATGGCAATGCCTTCAAAATCCGAATTGGACCCAAAATCGTAACTGTCAATGATTTCGCCAGAATATGCATCTAAGGTATAAATATTGGCTTTTTCATCTTGTACTGCTAACAATCTATTGTCGTCCAAGCGTGTCAATCCAGAAATTTCGTTGAGTTTTTTGGGCAAAACAAACCTATCTGATGGCTGAGTCAAATCATAGCCTTTTTTCCTTTCAATTTTATTTTTTTGACTTGGGTTACATTGGGAAAACAATAGACAAATTAGCAGTACAATTATTCTCATAGGTTTCTAAATATTCGATAATAATTTCCCAACATATAAAATCTCTCGCCCAATCTCCACAACTTTTTCATCATACCTTCGAACTTCTTGGGCAGTTTCATCAAAAGTTTGGGGATCTTGATAAGGCAAACTGACGCGGGTGGCTCCCAAAATGACAGGACATTTTTTGTCGGCATCGTCACAAACCATCACCGCAATAAAATTGCCTTGAGGATTGGGACTGTCATTGTATTTTTTAGAAAACAATTCTTCCCAAACACTATTGGTATCTCCCAACTGTATATGGTAACGAGGATTGTCACTTTCATCCAGTTGGTGCATAGGAATCCCAGCTCTTTCCAATGCCTTTACCATACGATGATTAAAGGCTGTTACTTCCATTCCACCAGAATAGGCGTATACTTTTTTCAACTGAAAATGTTGCGCTGTTGCCTTTAGCCAAACCTGCGCCAATTGACTACGTCTAGAATTGTGAGTACAAATAAAATTGATGTGTGCAACCCCTCGTTTTTCTTGAGAAATTTTTATGGCCTCTGCCAATTTTTGCAACTGTATTTTACGTTCTTGACCAATCAACTCTGTTTCGGCCGTCAAGCTTTCTATG
>JAHDIA010000153.1:0-3899 GCA_020631035.1 Chitinophagales bacterium
TGGACAGGTATGGTTCCAGTGACACCTGGTTCAATGGTGACCGTTTTGGTCTATGACGATGTATTGGATTGTGACCAAGAGGTAATGATTGATGCAACTTTTATCACTTGCGACGACAATGGAGATGCTGTTTGTACATTGGAAGGAATGCTCTCAACCAATGTTGACGACTATGTTTGTAATGACGATGGTACCATTGATGGTCTGATTACTGTAACTGGTGCCACAGGAACAAATGTCTCTATAGATGGCAATCTTGTTGGCGGTGATGGCACCTATCCAATCACTTTGTCTGGTCCAACTGGTACAGTTGTACTGACAGATCCCGATGGATTTCTAAATGGCGATTGTCAATACGACTTGATGTATGATTTGTCAAGTGTATTGCCCAATACTCCTCCTATGATTAACCCTAATGATACAATTGTATTGTGTCCAGGGGCACCCATCGATCCAGTTACAGCATCTGGTTCAGCGGGCACTACCTTCAATTGGTACCAAGATGTTGGTCTAAACACTCCTGTCAACCCAGCAGAAGTGTCAGGTGCTAATAATGAAACCTATATGCCTTTTAGTGTTCCCGAAGGAACAACGCTCACTGTTTATGTAGTAGAAACCAGTAGTGGTGGCTGTGAAAGTCCTGCCACTCAAGTAACTTATATTCGTACAGAATGTGCTGCCAGTGGTGGTCGATTTGATGAGGACGAATAATAGTCAATAAATAATTATCTCTTTTAAAAAGAGTAATTGATATACAACCCTCTTAGGCATTTTGCCTAAGAGGGTTTTTATTTTTATGGGGCAATGTGTGTGATACTAGGCTACGCTCACTCTGGTTATCGGGCGCATGTTTTGGGCTAGGTCGTAAATTGCATCCTCCCGCTTCGTCCTACGCTTCTCCTCGCCTTCAATTTCTCAAAAGGAGACATAATTGTGAAATATGGATTGGATAAGACTACTATTTCATCATTGCCTGAGCATCTTGCTCAGTCTCAATCCTCTTTGTTTGCCTCTCGCCCCTGATTGGCGTGAAGCGGATGGATAAAAGAAACGACGCAGTACCCAAAGAAACGATGCCTACGCCCGATAGTAATGGAAAGCTCCCGATGCGAAGCAAATCGGGACTTGGAATGGATAGCGGGGAGAAGCGATGGTTTGAAAAAATAACGTTCTGTCCAACTCATCAACAATATATTCTATAACTTTATGCTTGTAATAGCTAAAGTATGCCTTTCAAAGACCTCATATTGCCCCCTTTTTATTTGTTGTTTGTATTGGCGGTAGCATTGGTCTATCTAAGCCTCTCGCCCCAAAACAAAAAGGACACTCAGATTTTTTGGATGGGTTTGGGGACAAAACTTTTTTGTGGCATTCTGTATGGTTTAGCTTATACTTTTTATTATAATGGCGGTGATACTTTTGTCTATTTTGGGCAAGGTTCTCAATTGTATGAATACATACAAAATGATTGGAGTCTTGCTTGGAAGATATTCTGGCTCGAAGCCAATACTTTTAATATACACACCTTTGAACAACTAAATCAGATTGAGTTTTACATCAATTCTTCCACCTTTTTTGTGGTAAAAATGGTCGCATTTTTAAGCCTTTTCACTTTCAATAGTTATTACTCCATTACCATTTTATTTGCAGCTTTGTCTTTTTCAGGTTTGTGGGCATTGTACAAAACCCTTAGCGATTTGTATCCTCAACTGCGTTGGCAAATGGCCTTTGCTTGCTTTTTACTCCCCTCTTTGAGTTTTTGGGGTTCTGGTATTATGAAAGACACCATCACGATAGGCTGCTTTGGTTGGATTATATATGGTTTTTATCATTTGTGCATCAAAAGAGACCAATTGATTTGGCCAATCATTGTCATTTCCATTGGTACCTATATGTGTATAATGGTCAAGTTTTATATTGTCGCAGCCTTGGCTCCTGCCTTGGCGATCTGGTTGGTGACACATTATAATCAATACATTACTGACCATAGCCTACGTTTTGTCACCTATACAGGAATTGGCTTTGTGTTATTTTGGGCATATTGGTATATGAACCATCTCTTCCAAGCACTTTTTAACAAAATATTATTGGCATTTATCAGCAGTGCGCTTGGTTTCCAAAATTGGCATGGCTTTTTGGCAGAACAAGGTGGTTCGGGCTACAGTTTGGGAGAAATAGACTATAGTTCTTTTGGCAATATTGTTTCTAAGGCACCTGCCGCTATCAATGTCGCTCTATTCAGACCTTATTTGTTTGAGGTAAAAAATACAGTAATGCTGTTGACTTCTTTAGAAAGTACCTTGTTTTTATTGTTCACTATTTACGCGCTACTCAAAGGGGGACTGTTTAAAAGTTTTCGTTTTCTGTTAAGCAACAGTGTCTTATTAATGTTATTGACCTATGTGCTATTGTTTGCTTTTATTGTGGGCTTTACCAGCTACAACTTTGGGGCTTTGGCGCGCTATAAAATTCCTTGTATGCCCCTCTACATTGCCATGTTGTTTATTTTATTAGAAGAGAAACGCATATCCAAAATCTCTTTGTAAAATGGATGAAATAAGTTGAGCCAAAATTTGAAGCAGAAATTTTGCGAGATTCAAGGAAAAAAGCACAGTCTTAGCAGTGCTAAGGCGAGCATTTTTGACGCAGAAGGTCGTGAAATATCAAGTCAAATGGCTCTAGTTATTTTTTTCGTTTTACTTTGATTAAAACCTAAAGCCCTTTTTTGCTATTTTTTCGTCTTTTGAGGACACTTAGTGTCAAGCCAATGTCATTAAAATTACCTTTTAAGTACATAGGCTGAACTTAGTAAAAATAGAATCGTACAATTGCCATACACAAAGGCCCCATTCCACACTGACAATCAAATACTTACACCAAAGTTTCTTTCAAAACTTCTTTAGAATAGATGGTACAACAGTATCAAAATGTATTCATCAAAATGAATACAATAATCTATCTTTGTAAAAAAGGATATCCAAATAATAAATGGAATTCCCCAAGAACACTATTTGATAAAATAATATTCGTCATAGATTATTGCTTAAAACCCAACAACACAAATATTTTTTCAAATTAGTTACCTACCCCAGACAACATATTTCGTACCTTATTGGGTCTAGAAGAGTACATGATCTACCCTAAAAATAAATTTCAAATCTGATGTACATGAAAAAACTACAAAAAATCTCTATTCTCTTGTGCACATTGTTACTCTGTTGCCTTATCAACAACAATGCTTTCGCACAAACAACAGGCTGCACTGACCCCTGTGCGCCCAATTACGATTCAACTGCAACAGTTGATGATGGATCTTGTGAAGATTATCCACAATGCCCAGAAAACACCTGCTTCTCATTTTATGAGTGGGATGCAGCTACTTGTACTTGTTATGAAGCGGTTGTGGATTTCTTTTGTGAAGACAACAACCCTTGTACTTATGAGTATGTAGACACCACAAGCTGTGAATGTGTTTACATACCAATTGCTGGTTGCGATACCACTGTTATTTATGGTTGTACCGATCCTATAGCTTTGAACTTTAATCCTGATGCAAATTTTGATGATGGGTCGTGTGAGTATGATCCAGGCAACTGCATTTGTCCCGATGTGTGGGATCCTGTTTGTACAGCTGATGGTTTGGAATTTGGCAATGAGTGTGAAGCACTTTGCGAAGGTTTCACTGACTTCTTCCCTTGTGATTCTATCTTTGTTTATGGTTGTACTGATCCTATTGCATTAAATTATGATTCCAATGCCAATTTTGATGATGGCTCATGTATCTATGATGAAATTCCTGGTTGTACCGATCCCAATGCGCTAAACTACGACCATAATGCAAATATTGATGATGGGTCGTGTGAATATGATCCAGCCAATTGCATCTGTCCTTCCATATG
>JAHDIA010000153.1:3999-10679 GCA_020631035.1 Chitinophagales bacterium
TGCAACTGTATTAATGTTATTGCCTGGGGACCTGTATGTACAGCTGACGGACTTGTGTTTCCTACTGACTGTGATGCCATTTGTGCAGGATATTTTGAGTTCTTTCCTTGTGACTCAACTCTTATTTATGGTTGTACTGATCCCCTAGCATTGAACTATGATCTTAATGCAAACTTTGACGATGGGTCTTGTGAATATGATCCAGCCAATTGTGTATGTCCCGACATTTGGGCACCTGTTTGTACTCCCGATGGCTTAGAATTCCCAAATGAGTGTTTTGCAATCTGTGAAGGTTTCAACGACTTCTTCCCTTGTGACTCTGTCCTTGTTTATGGTTGTACTGATCCCCTAGCATTGAACTATGATCCTAATGCAAACTTGGATGATGGTTCGTGTGAATATGATCCAGCCAATTGTATTTGTCCTGATGTATGGGACCCTGTATGTACGCCTGATGGTTTGATTTTTGGAAATGAGTGTGAGGCTATTTGTGAAGGATTCCATGAGTTCTTCCCTTGTGAAGACCCGAATGATGTCTATGGTTGTACTGATCCTAATGCGATAAATTATGATCCTAATGCGACCATTGACGATGGGTCTTGTATCTATCCTAATGATACCATATTCGGTTGTACTGATACACTTGCTTTCAATTACAATCCTTGGGCAAATTATGACGACGGTTCTTGTGATTATGACACCACTTCTACTTGTGGCTGCCCTCCAATATGGGAACCAGTTTGTACAGCTGATGGTCAGCTCTTTGCCAATGAATGTGAAGCACATTGTTTAGGCTATACAGATTTCGATTTGTGTGAAGAACCAAATGATATTCCTGGTTGTACTGACCCTAATGCGATAAATTATGACCCTAATGCGACCATTGATGATGGGTCTTGTATTTTCGACGAGTGTATCTGCCCAGAAATTTGGGATCCTGTTTGTACACCTGATGGACTACAATTCCCAAATGAATGTTTTGCTATGTGTGAAGGATTCAACGACTTCTTCCCTTGTGATACTACCGTCATCTGGGGTTGTACTGATCCCCTAGCATTGAACTATAATCCTGAAGCCAACTTTGATGATGGATCTTGCGAGTACGATCCAGGTAACTGTGATTGTCCCGATGTATGGGAACCTGTATGTACTGCTGAAGGATTTATTTTTGGAAATGCATGTGAGGCTCTATGTGCAGGTTTTGAGGAGTTTACGCCTTGTGAAGATCCTAATGAAATTCCTGGTTGTACTGATGCCAATGCTATAAACTACAATCCTGAGGCAACTATTGACGATGGGTCTTGTATTTTTGATGAGTGCATTTGCCCCGACATTTGGGAGCCTGTTTGTACACCAGATGGTTTAGAATTCCCAAATGAATGTTTTGCTATGTGTGAAGGATTCAACGACTTCTTCCCTTGTGATACTACCGTCATATGGGGTTGTACCGATCCTGTTGCTTTGAATTACGATCCTATTGCAAACTTTGATGATGGTTCTTGTGAATATGAAGGCGACTGTGTATGTCCTGCTATTTGGGCACCAGTATGTACTCCTGAAGGTTTGGAATTCCCGAATGAGTGTATCGCTCTTTGTGAAGGGTTCAACGATTTCATTCCTTGTGAAATTTACGGATGTACAGATACTGCGGCTTACAACTACGATCCCGCGGCAATCTACGACGATGGATCTTGTGTTTATGATACCACCGAATGCAATTGTCCATATATTTTTGACCCTGTTTGTGATCCTGCAACGGGCATTATGTACTTGAACGAATGTATTGCCATCTGTGAAGGAGCAATGAACTACACAAGTTGCGCTACAGATACCATTCCTGGTTGTATCGATCCTTGGGCAATCAACTATGATCCTGCTGCCAATTTGAACGATGGTTCGTGCATGTATCCAGAAGATACCCTTTGGTTGGGCTGTACTGACCCTTATGCTTTGAACTACGATTTCTTGGCAAACGAAGATGACGGTTCGTGTATCTATCCTCCTACAACTGATACAACTGGCAATACTCCTAACTATATTCCAGGTTGTACTGATCCTGCTGCTCTTAACTTTAATCCAGTTGCCAATTTTGAAGATGGTTCGTGTGAATATGCAGATGCTTCGTCACCTGACAATCCAGAGGCGGATGCGACCTTCTTTGTAGGTTGTACCGATGCCAATGCGGTTAATTACAATCCAATTGCAAGTGCAAGTGATGGCAACTGCTACTACTGCTCTCAACCAATTCAATTGACGGCTGGTTGGAACTTGATTTCGGCTACTTGTACTCCTAATGATATGGCAATGGAAGATGTATTTACCAATATGCTTGGCAATGTCATTCAGGTAAAAGATTTGGGTGGAGCCTATACGCCACAACTCAGTACCAACTTTATTGGTGATTGGACAATGCACGAAGGCTATCAAGTAAAAGTATTGGCTGACGATATTTTGATGATTCCTGGCCCTAGCAATGTTAACTTGCCAATGGCGATTCCGTTGAATGCTGGTTGGAACATCATAGCTTTCCCATTGCCTGGAGATGCCAATCCTGAGGCCGTTTTTGCAAGTGTCATTGGTGATGTGATTCAAGTGAAAAACCTCAATGGATTCTACATTCCAAGTGTTGGTAACTTTATGAATGATATGACCCCAACTCAAGGATATATGGTTAAAATGGCAAGTCCACAAACTTTAATAGTAGATGCTTCTATGGCGAACCGTCCAGCGGAAGAAACGAATGAAGTATTGAAGCCTCAACACTTTGTCATTGACCGCATCTTGAGTAACCGTACTTCTTCTATCGTTGTTTCTAATGACAACAATCCTTTGAATGTAGGAGACGAAATAGGCGTATTTACTCAAGATGGCTTGTTGGTTGGATCAGCGGTATACAATAATGGCCATATGGGTATTATGGTTTATGGAGACGATGTCACCACTCAAGAAGTTGATGGTTTATTAGATGCTGAAGACTTGGTCTTCAAAGTTTGGGACAATACTCTACAAACGGAAACAGTAGTTGAATTGGATGTTGTTACAGGTAGCAAATCTTTCATAGAAAATGATATCGCCACTGCTCAATTCAAATCAGCTAGTACTGGCTTGGATGAATTGGACAACACCCTAAGCTTTGAGCTTGCACCTAATCCTGTTACAGATGTATTGAACATCAATATTTCCACTGAATTGAATGGCCAAAATGTATTGCTTGAATTGCGCAATATCGAAGGTAAGTTGGTAGATGTTGTTTACGAAGGCAATGCTACTGCTGAGATGCAATTGCAATACCCTGTAAACCATTTGCCAAAAGGATTGTACTTGATGCAAGTAACTTCTGACAAACAACTACAGACCAAACGTGTTCTTATTAAATAATGCGAGTAGTTTATGCATAAGCATTAGGCGTTACAAGGAACAACTAAATTGAAATGCTTGATGTGATTGAATCAGCGGTACAGAAGCTTACTTCTGTACCGCTTTTTTTGTTTTAACTAGATGCTTTTAAAAATTTCATCAAAGAATTGAAAACCCACTTTTGGTCTGATTTGACCATTTTTTCGAGGGCTACATCCGCAGCGTCGGCAAAACTGCTCAATTCGACCATCATTTTTTGAAACTCTTCTGATTCGGGCGACTCCACATCCACATCATGCTTGAGTTCAGTAAGCATATTGCGCAAAGGTTCCAACTCTCGTCTTTTGCGCTCCTTGATGACTTGACGGGTTACTTTCCACACATCTTTCTCAGCATAAAAATACTCTTTGCGTTCACCAGCCTTATGGGTTTTGCGGACCAATCCCCAATCAATTAAAGCCCGTAAATTCATATTCGCATTGCCTCTCGAAATGTCCAATTGTTCCATCACATCGTCAGCGCAAAGCGATTCAGAAGACACCAACAAGAGTGCGTGAACCGAAGCCATTGTTCGATTGACGCCCCACTTGGAGCCAAATGTTCCCCATTCGCTAACAAATTGTTTTTTTGCTTCATCTAATTTCATAAGTACCGTTTCCTTTTATATGCTTTGATTGAAAATTTAGGCTAAGATATTATTTCAAAAAGTTCTGAAAGTTCAAGCCTTCAACGAATATAACCAAATATCCTTGTTTTTTGTTTCGATTTTATAGAATTATCCTCAATGCCTGTTCATTTAAGGCTACTAAGGAGTCACTTTTACAAATATTTCCTTATTTGCACATTCTATTATTAATCTAAAAAAGTTACATCTTTTGTGTGTTATTTGGGGAAGGACGCGGACGGAATGTTAAAGGCTTCGTTTGCATGTCGTGTCCCCGCTATCCGCTTCTACTCCTCATTCAGGGCAGGCACAAGGCACTGCCCCTACTTGTGGGGTATCCGCTACTATCGGGCGTAGCTTATTTTGTTTGGGTGCTTCGTCGGTCCTGTTTTGCTTATGTTTTTTTGTTTGTAGACGCAAAATCTTGCGGCTCTACAAATATTGTTTATTCTAAAATTTCACAAAACGCTTGCTTATTTGTCCTCCACCAGATGACATTTTGATGAGGTAAACACCTGCTTCTAAATGACTTGTATTGTACTGAAAATTCAAATGCTTGCCAATGGTTTTATCATAAATACGCTCTACCAATTGCCCATTCAAACGATATAAGTCAACCGCCAAATTCCTTACGGTTTCATTGTGTTCTAAGGATAATTGGAGTACATCTTGTACTGGATTGGGAGACAAATGTAGGAAGCTAGCTTCTAAAGTAGCAATATCCGTACCCACTCCACAACTATCGGGCAATACATTGACCCACAAAGTATCATAGCCAGGACAAGCTGAACCATTTATATCTATATACAAATAAGTAATTTGAAAAAGAGTATTTTCTGTGGTTTCATCAGCATTGTAACCAAAATCAGTGGCAGAAAAAAACAAGGTATCCCCTATTATAGTATTAGAGCCATTTACATAAAACGCAGCAGCTTGATCAAATTCACCATTGCCATATATGGTAAATTGGGCTTCATTATAACATAATGTAAGGGTATCATTAGCCATACTATCTAAAGAAGTAGTAATTGAGGCAGGATAATAATCTGTTACAAATATAGACTGACTACAAGAGTCTGTACCATTGGAATAAAAAATCTCATGTGTCCCAACCCCTGCTAATGCTGGATCAAAAACACTTGTTCCTTGAACAATACCAGGTCCAGAAAAATATGAATAGGGTACATACACAGGAGGAGCAAAAACACCATTTACACTCAGATCAAATGGTTCAGAATTCAAACAAGTAATAAATTCAGAAGGTGGCAAGTCAAATACAATTTCAGATACATAAATATATACTCTACAAGTAGCTTGCCCATACACATAATCAATTGTATGATAACCTGATTCCTCTAAATATATAACTCCCCAAGGATCTGACAACCATAAAACATCATCTACATACAACACTCCTCCCGTAGGAGCCAAATCAAGATAATTGGTCAACAACAAACTACCTTCATTGGAGCAAATATTAAGAACATTGTTTGTGGGTGGTTCTCCATATCCCTCTTTAAATTCAAATTCAACCACTACAATGACCTTTTCGCAGGATTCATTGTTTGAACTGGTATAAGTAATAGAATGAAAGCCTCCTCCTGCCAATTCAGGCTCAAATATATTGTCATTGTTGACACCTATTCCACTAAAGGTTCCAAGGTCATTCTCTGTAAAATCGTGTAAATTGATTACGCCATCATCCTGACAGAGATACAAAGTATCGGGACTTTCTGCTCCAAAAGACCAGCCCAAATCATCACAGTTTTGCCCCAATATTGGGACAGAAAGAATTAAAAATAGACATACATTGAATAGAATGTGTGTTGTGTACATTGTGTTGTGTTTATTGGTTTTAATAGCTTAATCTTCTGTTTGTTGATGTAAAAATAATGTTTTTGGTATAAATGAAGTAGTTTTGTTCTTTTATTTCACTGGAAGACACTTGAGTCTAGCCCTACAAGAAAAATTTGTATCTTGCATACAAACAATTCCCCAATTTAATCCGTTTTTATCCATATGGACACCACAACCAACATACCTCAAAGCTTAGAAGAGCAAATTCGGGAACGTTTGCACACCGTCAAAGACCCCGAAATTCCAACCATTTCTGTGGTTGAATTGGGCATCATTACCAAAATTGGGATGGAGGGACGCATTGCCCAAATTACAATGACGCCCACCTTTACAGGTTGTCCTGCCATTGATTATATGAAACAACAAATCCATGATGTGGTAGTCGAAATGGATGAGGTAGAAACAGTCGAAATCAAAGTGGATTTTTCGGTTCCTTGGACCTCTGATTTGATTACAGAATCGGGAAGAGAAAAAATTGCCAATTTCGGCTTGGCTCCTCCCGCCAAAGTGGATGGTGAGTTGGATATGAAAAAAATCGAAGAGGTGAAGTGTCCCAACTGTGGCAGTGAAGAGACGACTCTCAATAGCCTATTTGGTCCAACACTTTGTCGGTCCATTCATCTTTGTTTTGACTGTAAAGAAACATTTGAGGCTTTTAAGCCCCTCTAATCTAAAGTCAAGCTACTTCATCTTTGTTTCCATTTCTATCATTTCCTAAACGGTCGCACAATCTACGAATATCATCCCAATTGCTTCTGATGAGGTCTTCGGCTATGATGCGAAGGCGTTTGATGTTTTCCCG
>JAHDIA010000154.1 GCA_020631035.1 Chitinophagales bacterium
GGGCAAGCCCCAAAATTTTAAACGCTTTGAACAAGAAGTAGATTTAGACAATTATTTAGATTATTTTATCACTTACATTTATACCAATAACGCCGATTGGCGACGCATCAACAATGTTAAATTTTGGAGACACGACAATTACAACAATGGCAAGTGGAGATTCTTTTTGGTAGATGGCGATATGACACTTGGCAAAAGAGGCAAATTACAAGACAATCATTTAGAATTTGTTTGGAAAAATAGATTTAGGCATTTTAGAATTTTTGAAAAATTAGTTGAGGAAAATGAGGCATTCCGCAATCGTTTTGTTCAACGTTACAACGAACTTTTACAAACCACTTTTGCCCCTGAAAATATGCAGGCGAAACTGAAAAATATAATACAAAAAATTAAACCAGAAATGCCCCAGCATTTTGAAAAATGGAATGAAGAAGAATACGAACGTTGGGGAGGAAATTACCAAGAATGGGAAATGTACATAGATTCCTTACGTTCGTACATTAAAAAACGTCCAGCCATTGCCAAGCAACACCTAGACGCACATTTTGAATAATATTTGTTTTGATTGGGACGGAACGTTCAATGGCTTCGTTTGCAAAGTGTGTCCCTGCTATCCGCTTCTACTCCTCGCTTGGTGAGCCTGTCTAAGCAAGCGATTGATTTCCAAATAAAAAGGGGGACAAAGGAGGCTGAGTCTGCCGAAGCCCCGCTGTGGGGTATCCGCTACTATCAGGCGTAGAATCGTTTCTTTGCTTCCTTCGTTGCAGACATCATTCCCAAAAACGTCATTCCCAAGAAATTGGGATAGAATCTTATCTACTTACTCTTCCTCACTATCGTTACTTTGAGCTTGTGAAGGAGCATTTCCCACCCAACAATCAAAAGTGTTTAAGTCTGTATTACCCGCCATTTTTGCATACAAGAACAATTGCATTCGATAGGCAGTCAAAAACTTGAGTCCTGTTGTAAGAAGGGTTTGAGCCGTATCCAATTTTTGATCTTTCCAAATGGTGATGCTGCCCGTTTTCCAAGTTTCTTCAGTCAATTTATCAGCAAAAAAACGAACTTTTTCCATTTGCCAATCCATCGCTCTGGCAAATTCTTCTTCAGGAATTTTATTGGCTTCTGCTTGTAACTCTTCTCTGACTCGCTCCAATTTCTCATTATCGGGATGAGTAAGGCGAAGCAAACCAGGGAGGGCACATACTTCAAGATATTGGCACAACTCCTTAGCAGACCGCATTGCTTCATTTGGTCGAAAATCCAATTGATCTGCTGGGAATTTACTGTGTATATTTTTGATGAGTTCAACCTCTCGCTGCATCTCATCAACTAGAAAGTTTTTAAATTTTTCCATTGTTCAGTTGTCTAATTATCTGAATAATGAATGATTAGGCGTAGAAAGCCTAAGTCATTCACAACTCATAATTCATTATAGCTCTTTGCGCAAACGTGCCACAGGAATATTCAATTGTTCTCTATACTTAGCCACTGTTCGACGGGCAATATTGTAGCCTTTTCCTACCAAGGTGTCCGTTAATTTTTGATCTGACAAAGGCTTTCGTTTGTTTTCTTCTTCAATGAGGTCTTTTAAAATTTTCTTGACCTCACGGGTGGAGACTTCTTCACCACTTTCTGTTTGAATAGATTCTGAGAAGAAAGACTTGAGCTGAAAAGTACCAAACTCTGTTTGAATGTATTTGCTGTGCGCCACCCTAGAAATCGTCGAAATGTCCAGTCCTGTGATTTCTGCAATATCTTTCAAAATCATAGGTTTTAGACGCACTTCGTCTCCCGTCAAAAAATAAGCATATTGGTATTCCAAAATGGCTTGCATTGTATTCAACATCGTCTGTTGACGCTGACGAATGGCATCAATAAACCATTTGGCAGAATCAATTTTTTGCTTGATAAACAAAATGGCTTCCTTCTGTTGACGGTCTTTCTTTTTGGTTTTGTTGTAAGCCCGCATCATATCTACATAGTCATTGTTGACTTTTAGCTCTGGAGCATTTTTTGAATTAAGGGAGAGTTTTAGCTCACCATTGTCATTGTTCAAAATAAAGTCTGGAATGATGTAGGTTTCTACACGAGTGCCATTGGCATGCCCACTACCTGGCTTAGGATTGAGTTTCAAAATTTCGTCAATGGCTCCCTTCAAATCTTCCTCAGAGATATTGAGCTGTCGAGTGAGCTTGCTGTAGTGTTTTTTTGCAAACTCTTCAAAGTAATTGGAGAGTATTTTCTCAGCAACCAAACAGTCTTTTTGTTGTACCAAGGTATTTTTAGATAGCTTGATTCTACGTTTAATTTGATTGACTAGACATTCTTGAGCACTTCTTGCTCCAACCCCAGCAGGCTCAAATTCTTGAATCAGATTTAAGATGCGTTCCAATTCCTCTAAATCAGTCATCACATTTTGAGTAAATGCTAAGTCATCCACAATGGCAACAAGGTCTCTTCGCAAATATCCATCATCATCTATGCTGCCAATCAGTTGTTTGGCAATCTTTTTTTCTCGTTGGTTGATTTGCAACAAGCCCAATTGGTTGTGTAAATGGTCGTGAAAAGTGTCTATGACAGGAATGGGGATACTCTTGTTCTCATCAGGATCTCGATAAGAATCTGTACGCAATTTATAATCTGCGATATCATCATCATCATTGATGTATTCACTCAGATCAAAATTGTCATCAGCTTCAGATGATTTTTCTTCATCTTTTTTATTATCAAATTCATCTTTTTCAAAATCATCGTCCTTGCCTTCATCTAAGGCAGGATTCACTTCAAGTTCTTCTTTTACACGTTGTTCCAATGATGAAGTTGGAACTTGAAGTAATTTCATTAGTTGAATTTGTTGAGGAGATAGCCGCTGTTGTAATTTTTGAGTCAGTTTCTGTTTAAGCATAAAGTAGCTATTTTTCCGCTGTAATCCACGTTCAATTAAAACAATTTAAGTTAAATTGCAGAAAGTTTGGTGTTAGTTTTGTTTCTTATTTTGAGAATGGAATGGCTAAAACAGTACCGCTCTCAAAACCATAGTGTTAAGCAATGTATTTTTGCTAAAATAGTGACGATTTTTTGATATATTCGCCACTTATTTTTGAAAATTTAATCCACATTTTAGTGGATAATATCAAAGTAGTAATGGAGGATCAATATAGTTTTGGTCAAAATAGCCTTTTTTCAAGCTATTTGTAATATGAATCAAAAGTAAACATTTTGAATAAAAAATCAAATACTTGGAATGATTTTTGTGCAAAATATATTTCGTTTCTTAGTCTAGTTCTCTTATTATTAGGCACTTATGTACTATGAAAAGAGTTGTGACTCACCAAAAAGCTCCAAATTGTATAGAAATAGTGAACTGTTTTGTGTACAAATTCGTAAAGATGTTTTGTAATCACTTCATTATATTGGTAAAATTTTAAAATACTTGAGATAAAAAAAATTAACTTTGCTTACTTTTTAAAAAATGATTTATGGAAACTAAAACAGCAGCAGCAATGGTCAAAACAACCATTAGAGAACTGACCAATCATGAGGCACAAATGGTCTGCCTCCAAGGCTGGGTATCAAACAAGCGTTCTAGCAAGGCTTTGTTTTTTATTGAATTGAGAGATGGCAGTGGATTCTGTCAATGTGTGGTAGATCAGAATAATGTGAGTGAAGAGGTTTTTCAAAAGGCAAAAGATTTGAGCTTGGCATCTTCTGTTCGTATTACAGGACAAGCTGTTAAAGATGATAGACAAATTGGAGGATATGAGATAAAAGTAGAGGATCTTGATGTCTTACAAATTGTTGAAGAATATCCCATTTCCAACAAAGCACACGGAATCGAATTTTTAATGGAAAAACGCCATCTTTGGTTGCGCTCACGTCGCCAATGGGCTGTTATGAGAATCAGGAGCCGTGTTAAGTTCACCATTCACAAATTTTTCCAAGAACGGGGGTTTATCCAAACAGATGCACCCATTTTTACTGGAGCAGCTTGTGAAGGTACAACTACCCTTTTTGAAACGGACTTTTATGGCGATCCTGCCTATCTGTCTCAATCAGGGCAATTGTATGCTGAAGCAACGGCAATGGCACACGGTAAAGTCTATACTTTTGGGCCTACTTTTAGAGCCGAAAAATCAAAGACACGTCGTCACTTGTCAGAGTTTTGGATGATAGAGCCCGAAATGGCGTACTATGATCTGGATATGGATATGGAACTTATTGAGGACTTTATCCGCTACATTGTTACAGATATTTACGAAAACTATAAGCCAGAACTGGAAATATTGGAGCGTGATTTGACCTTGTTTGAAAACATTCATAAACCCTTTCCTAAGATTACTTATGATGATGCCATCAAAATCCTTAAAGGGAAAAAAGATGTAGATGGAAAAAATGCCATCCAAACACTTGAAAACGATTTGGCAGAGGTCAAAAATCGCATTGAGGAATGCAAAAAGGACATTGCTGAAAGGGAAGCCAATATTGCTGCTGGAGGAATGAAAAAAGGAGCCGTCAACTTCAACAAAAATAAGATTGATACGCTCAAACAAGAAATTAGTAAATTGGAAGAAAAAGAGCGGAACATTCCACAATGGCTGGAGTCTGCCAAAAACTTTCAACATGGTGAGGATCTTGGGGGGTCAGACGAAACAGTCATCACCCGCTTGTTTGATACACCTGTAATGGTCTACAAATGGCCCAAGGACATTAAGGCATTCTATATGAAAAGAGATGAAGAAGATGACAATTATGTCAAAGGGGTAGATTGCTTGGCACCTGAAGGATTTGGCGAAATTGTAGGAGGTGCAGAAAGAGAGGACAACTTAGATTTACTAGTCGAACGCATCAAAGAGCACGATTTGCCAATGGAGGCATTTGAGTGGTATTTGGATTTGCGTCGATATGGTTCTGTTCCTCACGCAGGATTCGGTTTGGGCTTTGAACGTTTGATAATGTGGCTGACCAATGTCTCACATATTCGTGAAACCATTCCTTTCCCAAGGTATTACGGTCGTTTGTTCCCTTAACAAACAAACAAAACAATTACATTGGATCGGGTGTGGAAGTGCAACTTTGTTTGTACTTCTACACCTTTTTTGTTTTTATAAAGGAAGCGTCGGATGAGCGGGTGGATAAACCCTTGTACACAGCCTAAAATATGCGTTGGTTAACCTGACCATAACTTAGCCATGAAAGACACATGTTGCCCCATAATGGTAAATATGTAATTAAGCAACTCCACCACTTCAATTAACCAATCCCTAAATTCCCCAATTTATAACTCACCATTTTCAATCTTCCCAACAAGACCAGCCATAAAACGTATCAAAAAGAAATCTTTTTCACTAAAATAATGTTAAACATTTTAAACCCTTTGCGTCTAAAAATGTAGCATACGTTACAAAACAATGACGAAATATAAATAGGAAACCTACTAAGAAATGATTATTTTCGTTAGAAATGTGGTCAAAACTATGAAATAGTCGTCATATATAGTACAATACTTTTACAAGCTCATAAGCACCAATGTATGAACAGATTTTTGCCACTTCTTTTATTAGTCTTGTTTTGGGGAAACAATTTCGCCAAAGCTCAGGGTTTTTATTTTGTAGAAAACAAAGGGCAAACACATCCCAATGTTGCTTATGAAGCGGGACTTCCCGAAGGTAAAATCTTTTTAGAAAACAACCGATGGACATTTCATTTTGTAGATCACCCTGCTGCACACATACACGCACATACAGCAGGAACGGATGAACACAAGCATGAACATGGCGAACATGACCATCAAGAACACAAGAACAGGATTCGAGGACATGCCTATCATATCAATTTTGTTGGCGCAAATCCTGAACCAAGCTTAGAACCTCATCAAAGAGCAGAACACTATCACAACTATTTCAGAGGCAATGACCCTAGTAAGTGGGTAGGTCATGTTCCTTTGTATTCCCAAGTCAAATACTGTGAATTATATGAAAACATTGATCTTGATGTCTATTCTCAAGGGATAAGCTTTAAATATGATTTTATTGTACATCCTGAGGGAAACCCACAAGACATAATGATGTTGTATGAAGGTGTGGATAAGGTATTTCTAAAAGACAAAGACTTGTTTATTCAAACCAGTGTTAATGAATTAACAGAGTTGCGTCCTTATGCCTATCAAATCATTGGAGGAAAAAAGAAAAAAGTCAAATGTGAATTTAATTTGGTTGGCAACCGTCTAACATTTGATTTTCCTAGAGGTTATGATAAAGAGCATACACTCATTATTGACCCACAATTGATTTTTTCATCCTATAGTGGGGCTTCTGCCGACAACTGGGGCTATACAGCAACCTATGATTTGCAAGGCAATTTGTATGGTGGTGGCATCTCTTATGATACAGGTTATCCAATAGAATCGGGTAGTTACGATGGTACTTTTAATGGAGGAAATTGTGACATCGCTATTAGCAAATTTAATCCAACAGGAAGTGCACTCATTTATTCTACTTACATAGGAGGAAGCGAAAGTGAACTGCCTCATAGTTTGATTGTCAACAGTCAAAATGAATTGGTGATTTTGGGGACGACAAGTTCCAATAACTTTCCTATAACCTCTAATGCTTGGGATAGCTCTCATGCAGGAGGCCCCAATGAAGCTCTAAGTCAAGACAATGATGGAAGTATATATTTGGGTTTTCCAAGTGGTTCTGATATAGTTTTAATTGTGGTAGCTGCTGATGGCGGTTCATTGGTGGGAACTACCTATTTTGGAGGAACCAATACCGATGGACTCAATGTAACAGAGGCCACTAGCCTACAATACAATTATGGAGATCATGCTAGAGGCGAGGTTATTGTTGACGATGAAGACAATATATATTTCGCTTCTTGTACCAGTTCGAGTAATATTGCTGGAACCAATAATTTGCAATCCAACAAATCAAGTGCGCAAGATGGATTGATTGCAAAATTCAATCCAGATGTATCTCAATTAGAATGGTTTTCCTATTTGGGAGGTAATGACGATGACGCTGCTTATTCTCTCAAATTACACGATAATGGACGTTTGTATGTATGTGGAGGAACCCGTAGTACCAATTTCCCTGCAACCAGCGGACTCAATAATGGTTTTCAAGGTGGACAAGCAGATGGCTTTTTGGTCAGTGTCAATCAAAATGGGCAAAACTTTTTTGATGGGACTTATCTAGGTACAACTCAATATGACCAAACTTACTTTGTAGAAATCGACAATAATGGGGATGTATATACTGTTGGACAAACAGAAGGGACTTATTCTACAACATCCAATGTCTACTCAGTTGGAAATGGGCAATTCATTCACAAACTCCGTCCCGATTTAAATGGGACCGAATGGTCGCTTACTTTTGGTAGTGTAGATGGAAGCAACATACGAGTCAATATTTCGCCTACAGCTTTTTTGGTAGACCGTTGTGGTCGAATTTATGTATCTGGATGGGGAGGTGAAGTCAATAATGGATTCAACGGAAGAACAGGAACCACCAATAGTCTTCCTACAACTCCAGATGCTTATCAAACTTCTACTGATGGAAGCGATTTGTATTTTTATGTATTAGAAAAAAATGCGGTAAACATCTTATATGCTTCTTATTTTGGAGCCAATGGAGGAATGGGTGGGCGAGAACATGTCGATGGCGGGACCAGTCGTTTTGATAAAGAGGGCATTATTTACCAAGCAGTTTGTGCGGGTTGTTTTGATAGCGATGATTTTCCAACTACACCAGGGGCTTGGTCCAATGACAATGGCTCTGATTTTTGTAATCTTGGAGTCATCAAATTCAACTTTGAGCCCAATATACTTGAAGCAGCAACCGATGTTGAACCAAGAGCAGAAGGGTGTGCTCCATTTACAGTAGGTTTTCAAAATGGGAGTAACAAAGGAGATGTGTTTTACTGGGATTTTGGAGATGGAACATTGGATACCACTTTCTCAATAGACGAATCTCCAGAACACACTTTTGGAGTTATTGATACTTATCGGGTTCAATTGATAGTAGTTGATTCGGCGACTTGTAATATATCGGATACAGCCGAAACATTTGTATACATTCCAGATAGTAGCCTGTTTTTTGATCCCAACTTTGAGTATGTATTGCCAGAACTTTGTGATCCTTATATTGTTACCTTCAACAATACATCGCTTATCGAAGAGGGTACTACTTTTGCTGATTACTCTTTCTTATGGGACTTTGGGGATGGGGATACCTCTATTTTAGCCAATCCCATACACGAATACACAGAGCCTGGAACTTATACAGTAGGCCTCACAATGAAGCAACCTAGGTGTCCAGAAGAAAACTTTATTCCATACACCTTTTTTATTGAGGAGAACCCTTATGTGGAGGCAGACTTTTTGTCTCCCCCAAAAGGATGTATTCCACTTCCCATCGAATTGGAAGCTTTGGACGAAGCCGAAACCTATCTATGGGATATGGGCAATGGCGACATCATAGATGGCAATTCGACTTTGGAGTATGTTTATGAAGAAACAGGGCTGTATGAAATTACCCTCATAGCCATAGATTCAACTACTTGTAACATTAGCGATACCAATACAGTATCCATCGAAGTGTTTGATCAACCCACAGCAGACTTTACTTTTGATCAACCTGCTCCTTATATTTTGGTAGACATCAGCTTCTTCAATATGAGTATGCCTGATAGCCTGTTTTACCATTGGGACTTTGGTGATGGAGATACTTCTAGTCAAAAAAATCCTGTTCACTCTTATACCCAAGTGGGCGACATAGAAGTTTGCTTAACGGTGACACATCCCGAAGGAGGTTGTGTAGATCAGGAGTGCAAAATGCTATTCATAGACGACGATTTCAAGTTTGTCAAACCAACCGCCTTTACCCCCAATGGAGATGGCATCAATGATGACTTGAGTCTACAGGGATTTGGCGTCGAAAACTTCCGTATGTTGATTTTCAATCGATGGGGCGAAATGGTTTTCCAAACAAGCAAATTTGGCGATGCTTGGGATGGCACATTTAGGGGCAAAGAACAAGAAATTGGTGTTTACCCCTATTTCATAGAAGGAACCGTTGCAGGTGGCCGAGAGTATCTAGAAAAAGGAAACATTACTTTGATACGATAAAAACAAATTTGAAATTATGAATTGTATTTCTGGAACAGGAAATGTTCAGTCAACTTATAACTCATAATTCACAATTTATAATTATTTTGGGGCAACGTCCTTGACTTTGTGGCTGCGTTCGCTCTGGTTAACCAACGCATGCTTCATACTTCGTACAAGCATTCATCTACCCGCTCATCCGACACTTCTAAATTGACAATAATGCAAAACTTCAACTTTTGGGTCAATTATTTAAAGTGGGTTAGCCTTCTTTTTTTTGCAATGGGATTGATGTGGGCATTCATAGGCAGCTTTGATCCACTAGGAATATACGACCAATGGATGTCGCAAAGCTTTTTTGGACAAGACCAACCTCCAGAAGTCCTGCCATTTTATTAATGTTGCTCGTTATATTATTTACTAGAAAATTTTTCGTAAAATAGCAAGCACAAACCCAATGTCATCGCCTAATGAAAATCATAAAATTTTTACTCAAAACACTAGGCATTCTTTTAATCATTGGTCTACTTGCTTTCTTTTTTGTCATAGCCAAAATGGTAGACAAATCTAGAAACAAAGCCATACTAACAGAAATGCCTGAAGTCTCTCAAAGAGCCAAAGACTTACACCAAAGCCTCACCATTGCCGACTGGCATGCCGACAATTTACTTTGGGACCGCAATGTACTCAAAAGAGCAAGTTATGGGCATGTTGACATACCACGACTCATAGAAGGCAATTTTACCCTACAAGTATTTGATGCGGTTATCAAAACACCAAGGGGGCAAAACTACCAAAGCAATACAGCCGCTTCTGACAATATTACTCTCTTGGCAATGGGCAATCGATGGCCTCCCCGAACTTGGTCAAGCTTGTGTGAAAGGGCAGTCTATCAAAGTGAAAAGCTTCATAAAGCAGAAAAAAACTCGGATGGGCGACTCAAAATTGTTAGAAACAAAAGAGAACTAAATGCATTTTTGGGGCAACGCAAATCCAATAGAAATATGGTGGCAGGTTTATTGGCAATTGAGGGATTGCACGCTCTTGAAGTGGAACTCGAAAACCTAGACCGACTCTACGACCACGGCTATCGCTTGATGGGCTTGACACACTTTTTTGACAATGCATTGGGTGGTTCCTCAGCAGGAGCAAAACAGGGAGGTATTACCGAATTTGGCAAGCAAGTTGTTCGCAAAATGGAAGAGAAAAAAATCATCATTGACCTTGCCCACGCTTCTTCGGCCTTGATTCGGGATGTACTCAAAATGGCGACTCGTCCTGTGGTGGTGTCACATACAGGGGTACGAGGAATAGTCAACAGCCCTCGCAACCTAAGTGACGAAGAATTGAGAATGATTGCCCAAAATGGTGGGATGATTGGGATTGGATTTTGGGCAGCCGCAGTAGGCGATGTTGATCCAAGTGCCATTGCCAAATCTATGCGTTATACTGCCAATATTGTCGGTATCGACAAAGTTTGCCTCGGTTCCGATTTTGACGGCAGTGTCACCACTTATTTTGATGCTTCCCAAATCGTAGTTTTAACAGAGGCATTACTCAAAGC
>JAHDIA010000155.1 GCA_020631035.1 Chitinophagales bacterium
TTTTATCTGTTGTACAAACCAATTTGCTCCGCCAATGGGCTTGCTTTCCAAATCTTGTATGAGGGTTTGCAATTTGTTGTGTCCCTTGGATGTGTTTATTTTTTCTAGCAAATAACGAGAGCGGTCTAGTTTTTTGATGGCGTAGGTGAAATTGTAGTACAATGCATAGAACTTTTCAGAAATGGGCGATTTAGATTTACTGTCTTCCTTGAGGGCTTGGCGGAATAGTTTGATATTGTGTTCAAAAGTTTCGTTGGGAATGGCGCTTTTGGTTAGGTAAGAAGAACGCAGCAGCATTGTACGAGCATCAAAGTCAAAAAAAGCATTGGGATACTGGGTTTTAAAATTTAAAGTATGGATGACCTCTTCGTAATTTTGAACATAAAAATATCGGAGGGCATTGGTGTACTGTGTGGTTCCTTCTCGGTATTTGGGTGGTATTTCGTTGATGACTTTTTGGACTTCTGTTAGGGCTTTTTTTTCCGTCCATCTCTCTGATTCATTTGGACTCACCATCATTCTCAACATAGCGGTACAAAGCGACTTGGCATGCATAGTCGATAGGTAAGTGCCATCGTGTAAGAGTTTGTGTTGGAAGCGAACAAAATAATCTTGTCGAGCTTCTTTTTTGTGTTGCTCTTTATCACTATTCATACAAAAAGTATGCATAAAAGTGTAAATCAAGGTTCTATCTTCATTGCTGATGTTCGTTTTTTGTTGCTTGTCTTTTGAAACTTTTTTTTCTGGTATCGCTACTAACTTTCTCAATAGTTCATAATGTTCTACACTTTTGTATTTGAGCATCCAATAACAGGATTGGTAAATTTTGAAAATGGATTGAGTGTGTTGTGCATTATTGGACACATCTTTATTGATTGTATTGACAATCTTGTCTTGTTCTAATATGTGTTCAAGCTCTTTTTTAAAAGTATCTGGAATGGTGTAATCGGTGATAAGTGAATGATTGAGTACAATGCAGTACAACTGAATTTTTTGTAGGAGGCTAAAGTCATAAAAACGCTCTATGCATTGATTGTAGTCAGGTGGATTTTTAAAATTGCTAGGGATTTTTTTTTGTTGGTATTTGTTCAATAGGTTAATGTAAGAATCGGCAATATGGTATTGGTATTCCAAGTAATCAACCCCAAGCATATTGACTGCCAGTTTTTGGGTTTCTTTATACTCCTTGATGTACAAATCATCTAGGTTGTTGTCTGATAAATAATCTAATAAATAAGTATTGGGTATTGTGAGTTTTTTTTGAAACTGCAAAAATGCACAATAAGATTTTAAATGTTTGTATAGTTCAGAACGAAGTGCGTTTGGGGTATTGGCTGCCAATGTTTCTTTGTGTATAGCCTTATTGATGGTGGCTTCATCCAATTCCACTTTTTCCCAATCACATTTGGCATCTTTAAAAGCTTGTATGAGCAATGAGAAAAGTTTAAGGCATTGAGGGCTGGCATCTGTAAAATGTTTTAGATAGATGTTTCCGTACAATAAGTTTTCTTCATTAAAAGAAGTGCATAGCTTAAAAAGAGTCGTATGAATCATATATGTATTTCAATACTTTGATTGTTATGTTTTTATATTTGCTTTAATGTGTTGTTCGATTGCCACCTTTTCCGAGAATCGTCATTTTTTCCTCCTTTTTTTTCTAGAGGTGCTTTCTAGTTTTGTATCGA
The DNA here is from genome assembly GCA_020631035.1 of Chitinophagales bacterium. Classification (GTDB taxonomy): domain Bacteria; phylum Bacteroidota; class Bacteroidia; order Chitinophagales; family UBA2359; genus JAHDGP01. The sequence goes on from JAHDIA010000155.1 coordinate 1,686, forward strand.
ACAAAAACCAAAAGCACTATGCAATATACCAAGCAACACATACAATTGACAGTACTGTTAATTGTCTCCATCTTTTGGGCAATTACTGGCAATGCACAAAAATCATCTGAATCTCTAAGCTTATTGGAAAAAATAGCTACTCCTGGAAGTGATTTTCAATGCTTGAAGTTAAAAAATAGTGAGCAGCTAGACAAGGAATCCTTTCTCAAACAAGCCAAAATACTATTTAATTTTGATGAACACAATGAATTGCTGACCAAACAAACGAATGAAGATGCATTGGGCTGGGTACACCACCGACAGCAACAATATTACAAAGGCATTCCCATTGAAGGAGCAATATACATCTTGCACGAAAAGAGTGGTGAAATACAAAAAGCAAATGGTAAGCTATTGGGTAATTTAGACAAAGAGATCTTTCCAAGCATCGGTGAAGGGGAAGCCTTTCAAGAATTGCTCAACAGAATAGGCGCAAGTAAATATGCTTGGGAAGATGAGTTTATGGAAAATTTGCTCAAAGCAAGCAAGCAAGATAGCAGTCAAAGTTATTGTCCCCAAAGCGAATTGGTTTTTGTCTCCCCCAATTTTGATACTGAAGCAAGCAAGCAAAGACTGGCTTATAAATTTGATGTATTTTCCTTAGAACCTTATGAGAGATACTACTATTATGTAGATGCTCATACAGGGGAAACCATTTGTAAATTGACTAGAATCCATGAAAACAGTGCCCAAGGAGTGGCACAGACCAATTATTATGGTTTGGTCAATATTATAACAGAGCCTTACAATGGTGGCTACCGACTCCATGACAATACACGAGGCAACGGTATTCGAACGTATAGCTCTGACAATACTTGGCAGTGGCCCGAAGTAGAAATAGAAGACAGTGACAACAACTGGACAGATAGTGAGGATCGTACAGGATGTGAAGCGCATTGGGCATCAGAAAAAGTCTATGACTATTTTTTTGATGAACACAATAGAAAAAGCTTTGACGATGCAGGAGCTACGATCTATTCTTGGGTAAATTATGGTGTCGATTATGTCAACGCTTTTTGGAATGGCTCTTTTATGACTTATGGCGATGGCAATGGTAGTTCTTATGGACCACTGACTTGTTTAGATGTAGTAGGACACGAAATTACCCACGCCATTACAGAGCGAACAGCAGGCTTGATCTATTCCTACGAATCTGGGGCACTCAATGAGTCTTTCTCCGATATTTTTGGAACAGTCATTGAGTTTTATGCTGATCCAAATGGCGGAGACTGGTATATGGGAGAGGATGCAAATTACAATGGCAATGGTTTTAGAAATATGAAAAACCCCAATACCAAAAATCATCCAGATACTTACTTGGGGGATTATTGGTATACAGGCAATCAAGATTATGGAGGGGTACACATTAATAGTGGTGTGCAAAACTTTTGGTTTTATTTATTGGCACAAGGTGGAAATGGAATCAATGACAGTGGATATATGTACAATGTCAATGGAATAGGAATGGAGAAAGCGGCCAAAATAGCTTTTCGGAATCTAACGGTTTATTTGACACCGACTTCCAATTATTACAATGCTCGTACTGGCTCGGTTCAAGCGGCAAGTGATTTGTATGGAGCCAATTCCAATGAAGTGCAACAGGTATTAAATGCTTGGTGTGCAGTTGGAGTGGGGGATTGCAATAGCAGCCCATCAGGACAATTGAGTTTGCTGACACCCAATGGAGGCGAGCATTGGACAGTTGGCAATACTTACAACATTCTTTGGGAAGGCTCCAATAATGTAGGACCAAATGTACGATTGGAATACTCCATCAATGGAGGAACAATGTGGTACATCATCACCACCTCAACAACCAATGATGGATTGTATAGTTGGACGATTCCCAATTATCCTTCTACCGTTTGTAAAATGAGGATCATTTCCAATGAAAACAACAATATTGTTGATGATAGTGATGCCTATTTTTCCATTGTAAGTCCTCCTACACCACCGCCACCACCACCTTCGCCAGATCCCGTTTGCAATGCATCCGATTTGGACCTGGATTTAAGTGTTTATTTGCCTGATAATGGCTCGGTCTTTCTGTATACAGGCTTAGAGAATATGGCATTTTATTTTTGGGACTTCAATGGAGAACTTGTCGGAACAGATCATTTTTTTCAAGCAAGTTTTCCAGGTACCTATATTGTCTCTTTGGTAGATTCTTGTGGGAACAATGCCATTGATAGCATCGAGGTTTTAACGACTACTAGCACGACCAATAATGTATGGCCAGGAGATATGAATTATGATGGAGTGGTAGACATCAAGGACACGCCCATTTTTGGAACGATGGTAGGACTGACAGGTACATCCCGCATCAATCAAGACATAGAATGGTATCCACATCCAAGTACTGACTGGGGAACCACCACAGATGGCGTAGACAACAAACACATAGATGCAGATGGGAATGGGCTTGTTGATTTAAATGATGGACAAGCAATTGATTCCAATTATGGTAAAAAACACAATGAGGTAATGATTGCTCCACCCAATTCTATTGTAGAAAACAGTCCTTTTCAAATTTTCTTACAACCCATATCTGTACCCTCCTTTATAGGGAATGACAATGTATTGGTTTGGGACATCGTCTTAGAGAATACGCTAGGAACCGACATTGCTTTTTATGGAGGTTATTTTAGTATTGATTATTATCATCCTGCCAATGTAGTGAGCAATCCACAAGTGAGTTTTGCCAATACTTGGTTGGGACCTTCCAATGAATTATTTTATATTGTTCACAATGACGAAGATGATCAGCGATTGGACATTGGTATAACCCGTTTGGATCACCAAAACAAAATAGGCTCGGGTGTGATAGGACAACTGAGTTTGGAGATTAACCAAATGGGATTTGCGGGTGATTATGGTGTATTGAATTTGAAGGTGGGGGATATAGGCATTAACAATAGTGAATTGACTTTCCTACCTTTTGCTACACAAGAAATGCAGATTGGATTTGCACCTCTCGACTGTCCACCAGATTTGATGCTCAATGTAGGGACACTTCTAGATGGGACTTATCAGGCAGCCAACAGCATTGCAACCAATGGAGTCGTAAATGTAGGCAGCGGACAAGAGGTCATATTTAAGGCAAACGAAGCAGATTTAAAGGAACAGTTTGCTGTTGATTTGGGTGCCACTTTTGAAATAACAATAGACCCTTGTAGTGTCAACCTACAAACGTCTACCAATAAAAACAATGGGCAATCAAAAGAGAACAACAAAGCATTATGGACCTTCGAGTTAAATTTAAAAGAAGCCTCAGACATTCAATTGGAGGTAATGACTATGAAAGGTGAAAAACGACAGAACATCAACTTGGGCTATTATGAAGCGGGAACACACAGCTTAAACATAGACAAACAAGATTTGACACAAGCACAATTGCTCATTGGAGTAATTGAAAAAACAAAACGACATTATTTTGTTTTAAAAAATAATTAATTAATCTACTAAACCTGAAATGTATGCTAAAGAGGAATTATGTATGTAGTGTATACTTTTGGTTGATTGTTATTTGTATTTTGGATTTAAAAGCTCAAACCTCATTTGAGCCATCCGAAAAAGCAAAACAAACTTATGAACAATTAACCACCGAATCCAGTAGTTGGAACTGGATAGAACTAAAGGAAACGGAACGGATGTCTCGACCAGCCTTCCTATCAAAAAGTAGGGAACTTTTTGATTTGAATGAAGAGACAGAATTTGAAGAATTGCGTGTAAATATTCGTGAGGGATGGACGCACCATCGAATGCAACAAAGCTACAAAGGTGTTCCTGTAGAGGGAGCGATTTATTTGTTGCACGAAAAAAATGGACAAATTTATACCGCAAATGGGGAAGTGGTAAGTGGTTTAAATTTAAATGCAATACCGAGCTTGTCAGAAGCGGAAGCTTTAAAATTATTGCTAGACCAAATCAATGCTGAAACCTATGCTTGGGAAGATCCCTCTTTTGAAGCAATGGTTAAAGTACAACAGGAAGATGAGAATGCGACCAATTATCCCAAAGGTAGTTTGGTGATAGCGGCTCCCAATGCCGACCAAATTGCAGACAACTATGTCTTGGCATATAAGTTTACTGTAGAAACACTCAAACCAATGAGCCACAAAGAATACATTGTAAATGCTCATACAGGCGAGTTGGTTTCGGTAGTGAGTTTATTGTGTCTGTGCAACAGCAATAGTGCGCTTGGGATTTGTGAAACACATTCTTATGGAATGAAAAGCATAGTCACCAATTTTGAAGACAATACCTATAAACTCTATGATGAAGGCAGAAATATTTCGACCTATTCTGCACAAAATACCCAATCTTATGACCTTTTCAATATAGTAGACCCCGACAACAACTGGACAGATTTAGAAGACCGAACAGGCTGTGAAGCTCATTGGGTAGCCGAACAGACCTACGATTACTTTGTCAATACCTATGGGCTAGAAGGCTACAACGGATTAGGCGGAAGATTATTGATATGGGTCAATTGGGGAGAGAACTTAAATGGAGCCTGGAGCAATGGAGGAAAGTTAATGATTGGAGATGGAGACGGTAGCACTTGGGGTCCCCTTTCGAGTATAGACATAGTTGCACACGAATATGTACACAGCATCATCAAGACTGCTGGTTCACAATTAAACTATAGATACGAATCGGGTGCATTAAATGAGTCCTTTGCCGATATTTTTGGAACAGTTGTAGAATACTACAATGATCCTAGCAACTTTGATTGGGATTTGGGGGAAGATGCGAATTTGGTGGGAGCAGCATTGCGCTCAATGAGCGACCCCAATACTTATGGGCAGCCAGATACTTACGGTAGTGGCATAGAGAATTACTGGTTTGATATAGAGGATTGTCTATCTGCTGATATTGGAAATGATTATTGTGGGGTACATACCAATAGTGGTGTTCAGAATTACTGGTTTTATTTGCTCTGTCAAGGAGGAAGTGGGACCAATGACAATGGACAAAATTACAATGTATCGAGTATTGGTATCAATAAGGCAACTCAAATCGCCTACGAAAATATGATGAATTACTTAGGCCCTAATTCAGAATATGTGGATGCTTACAATGGTTCTATACAAGCTGCTACAGCATTGTATGGAGCAGATTCCGAGGAGGTGGCACAAGTACAAAATGCTTGGTGTGCAGTTGGTGTAGGACCTTGTAGCATCTCTTCAGCAGGACAACTAACACTCACTTCTCCCAACGGTGGAGAAACTTTAGGGGCAGGTTTGGTTCATCCCATCAGTTGGACGAGTAGTGGAAACATAGGCAATAGCATCAGCATAGAATATTCCATCAATGGTGGTTCCAATTGGTACAGTATTGTAGAGAGTACGCCCGTTGGTAGTGGAAGTTATGAATGGGAAATACCCGCTTACTCAAGCAATTCAGTTTTGGTACGTATCCGCTCCAATGACAACCCAACGATTTCCGATATAAGCGATGCATATTTTAGTATGGAGGTTTGTATAGCCAATGCCGCCTTTTCAGTTAATAGTGATACCATTTGTGCAGGCAATGGCTTATTCTTCAACAATCAAAGTACAGGAGCAAATTCTTATGAATGGCGCATTAATGGAGGAAGTCCAATTGAGACCAGTCAATTGACTTATCCATTTACAGAAGCAGGAACCTATACCGTAGAATTAAAAGCAACAAAGAATGGTGTTTGTGCAGATTATGAAAGTATGAATATAGTGGTATTGCCATTGCCTGATGCAACATTTGAAATGCTGCTCTTTGGAGATGATGTTGAGTTGTTTGCTTACAACAGTATATATGGAATAGATACAAGTAGTCAAGAACTAAGCTATTATTGGAGTTTTGGTGATGGACAAAGTATGAGTGGAGAAGATTTTAGTTTTCATACCTATACAGATGAAGGAGCGTTTGATGTTTGTTTGACTGTTACTTCTGTTTGTGGTATAAATACAAGTTGTCAAACGATTAACATTGTACATACCTATGGTTGTATGAATTACTATGCCTGCAATTATGATCCAGATGCCATATTCGACGATGGCAGTTGTGAGTATACAAGTTGTGGAGGCGGGAGTTGCTTGGTGTCAGATTCCCTTGCCTTGATTGCTATTTACAATGCAACAGATGGAGCAAATTGGAATAGACTCTGGAATTTATCTCAAGCCGTAGCTACTTGGCCTGGAGTTGTAGTAAGTGAAGATGGATGTAGGGTGGTGGAATTAAATTTAAGTGGAAGAGGCTTGAGTGGAAGTATTCCTACAGAATTGGGTGATTTGACGAGCTTGACACGTATCAATATGAATGCTAGTGAATTAAGTGGTAATATCCCATCATCATTGGGCAATTTGTTAAATTTAGAATATTTGTACTTAGATTACAATATCTTAAGTGGTAGTATCCCACCAGAATTGGGCAACTTGTCCAATTTGAAAACCTTGAAGTTAAGTGGTAATTACTTGAGCGGTAGTATCCCCGCATCATTGGGTGATTTAAGTAATTTAACAGATTTAGAATTGGTTGGCAATCAATTAAGTGGTAGTATTCCATCATCATTAGGTAATTTACTTAATTTAGAACGCTTGTATTTATATTATAATCAATTAAGTGGGAGTATCCCATCTGAGTTAGGTGATTTGTTAAATTTAAAATATTTACATTTGGGAGCTAATCAGTTAAGTGGGAATATTCCACCTGAGTTGGGTGATTTATCCAATTTGAATCAATTGGAACTAGGATATAATCAGTTAAGTGGGAGTATCCCTATTGAATTAGGTGGCTTGTCTAATTTATGGGGACTGACTTTAGCAAATAATCAATTAAGCGGAATGATTCCGCCAGAATTAGGTGGTTTATCAAACTTACAACAATTAACTTTAGGAGAGAACCAGTTAAGTGGGAACATCCCGCCTGAATTAGGGAACCTATCAAGTTTATGGTTGCTGTATCTGGAAAATAATCAATTAAGTGGAGTTATTCCGCCAGAGTTATGTAATTTATCAAAATTGCGACAATTAAATTTAGAAGGGAATCAGTTAAATGGAAATATTCCACTTGCATTTGAAAATTTGTCTAGCTTAACTAGCTTAAATTTATCACACAATCAATTAAGTGCTAATATCCCATCAGGGCTAAGTACGTTGTCTTCTTTGGGAACCTTAGATTTATCGCACAATCAATTAAGTGGGGATATTCCAGTAGAGTTGGGAAGTTTGTCTCGTTTAATACAGTTGTATCTGAACAACAATCAGCTAACAGGTTGTTACCCCCAAGAATGGTGCTATTTAAATCTAAATTTACAATACCGTTTCGATTGTACCAACAACCCAGGACTCCCAGACGGTGGCTCCGATCAAGGTTTTCAAGATTTCTGTGCCAATCCATCTGACTGTATGGATGTTTACAATGTCTATCCAGGCGACCTCAATTTTGACGGAATAGCCGACTATCGAGATGTCGTGCCACACGGAATGTATTTTGGAAGCTTGGGCAAAAATCGAGTAGACGAAGCACAAAATACCAATTGGTCAGCTCAGTCCAGTAGCAATTGGGGAGTCATTCAAGACAATAAAGAGGGGCACCCAATAGACATCAAACATATAGATGCTGATGGCAATGGGGCAATAGATTTAAATGACCTTTTGGTAACCAAAGAGAACTACGGAGCAACCCACAATGCATCTCCTTATGTGATGCCCGCTGTCTACAGTAGTGATAGCCCTGTAGAAATGTTTTTTAGTACATCGGACATACCCACATTCAATGGTAATGACAATGTATGGAACCTTGACTTGATGGTACAGGATACCATAGGCGACGAAGTGTCAATGTATGGAGGCTACTTTAGTTTTAGCTATTATCATCCTGCCGATTTGATAGAAGATATAGAAGTGACAGTCCCTACTTCTTGGTTGGGCACCCCTGGTTTGGATATGGTATACATTGTCCACAAAGATACCATCAATAAAAAAATTGATGTAGGCATTAGCCGAATAAACCATACCGATAAAGAAGGAGAAGGGCCGATTATTCGAGTTACCGCCACTGTCAGCAACGATATTCCTTGGGATACCACCATTTTTAATTTTGATATAAATGGCATTGCCCTTCACAACAGCGAGGCATTAAATTTACCCATTGCCGCCAACAATATGGCTTCCTCTTTTACAGTGGTGAAAAATGATTGTCCTAGCGATTTGCAACTCTCTGCTAGCAATGGTTTACAAGCAACCCACTATGCTTCGGGTGTTATAAGCACCAATGGTGATGTGACAGTAGAGGCGAATGAAGAAGTAGAATTTAGAGCCAATGAAGGAGACATCAATATAGGTTTTCAAGTAAATATAGGAGGCGAGTTTGCTTTCTACAATGATCCTTGCTCCAAGACAAGTGATTTTAACAAACCTAGTAATACGACGCCCAATAAAAACCACTCTTGGGAATACACCAAAGAAGGATTGACAATCCATTATGCCCTTGAACAGGTGCAATCAGTTACCATCGAGCTATTGGGCAAAAATGGCAAAATCCAAAGCTATAAATTGGGTAAGCAATCGAAAGGAAAACATAGCCATACCATTGCTGCAAATGAAATGCCTGAATTGACAACAATAGCCTGTGTGAAAATGGGAAAGAAACGACATTATTTTCCTTTGGAAAAATAGTTCCCTGAGCTTGTCGAAGGGGACGGAACGCTGGGAACTGCGAACGAAATCGACTCCCCGCTATCCGCTTCTATGGCGGCAGGGAGGATATTCCGATTATTCTATTACGAAAGTACAGACGTTGCACACAACGTCTCTGCGTACCACGGAAATACCGCTACGTATGGAACCGCCATATCCACTACTATCGGGCGTAGGGTCGCATCTTTTTGCCCTTCGTAGCAAGGCTTTTAATTTGAAAATAAATTTAAATAAGGACGAATTGCATTCGTCCACCTAAAAATCAAA
>JAHDIA010000156.1 GCA_020631035.1 Chitinophagales bacterium
GTAAGATGCTTAAAGTTAGTAGGCTTAAAAATAAATTTTTCATTGTAAAATTTTCTAAATGGTTAATATATTTGTTGTTTTTCAATACAAATATCGCTTGAATTGTAGCTGGAAAAAATTACATTTTTTGTGAACTTGTCGTCTATTATAGATGCTTGAATAAGAGTAAAGCTAATTTGTAAATATGTGATAATAATTTGTTTGTATGTATATTGTTGCATCTTTTTTGTCGCTACAATGTCCATCAAATAATATTGAATTTCAAGCTGTTTTTTTATCATTTTTAGGGCATTGGATTGCTTGGTTCAACTCTTGTAAAAGTTTAGGATTGCTCATATAGGTTGCTGCTCTATAGTCCTTTTGTGAATCAATAAAATTTTGAAAGGCAGGGCGAGCTTGTGCTATAGCTGTTATGTTTAAGCTTTGATATATTTGTTCGAGAGTGTTCATAGGGGATTGGGTTAACTGCCTATAATCCAACTCAATAAGATTGCCTTGTGGAATGAGTTGCTTGTCTTGTTCATATTTGGTGATTAATTGTTTGTAAAAGTCTAAGGTGTTTTTTGCTATTTCATTTGTATCATAGTTTTGAAGGCTAAAAGACTCCAATAATTTATTGTGTAATTTGAGGGTAGAGTGATATACATCACTAGGCTTTCGGTACAAGTAAATAAATTGAGCATTCGGAAACAATTCCAACAGAAAAGGAATACGTCCTGTATTGGGAGGATTTTTGAGAAGCAGTCTTTGCCCATTATTGACCAAACTTATTTTTTGAATCAATTGGTAATAACTTTTTTGAAAACTCTGATATTCTGTTGTAGAAAGATTTTGCAACAAAACATACTTTTCAAAATAGCTACGCATTTTTTTAGGAAAACTCCACCAATGATAGCAGCTTTGAGAAGTGAGATTGCTTAGGGCAAATTCTTCCTCTTGAGGCAAGTCTAAATTCAAATCCATATCGTCTACAGGTCTTTTGTTGGGAAGGTGCAAACCAATGAGGGTTTTGATAAAAGAAAAAGAATGATGAAACATACGAGCTGGACAAAAAGACTGGGCACAATTAAGGTAGCCAAATTGTTGGTCTTTGCCCATTAAATAATGTAGAAAGGTCGTTCCACTTCGCCAGTGCCCAATGATAAAAATGGGTGCTTGCTCAATTCTTGTTTGTTCAATTGCTTTTTGTTTAGCCATTTTTTCTATTAGGCTTAGTGGGGTAATACCCAAGGCAGAAATGAGACTGGTATAAATAAACCTAGCTAAGTAGGAACGATCAATGTCAAAGTTGTTTTGTCGCATTATACGATAGTAGTTGTCAAACATAGAGCCAGAGATAGGCGGTATCAATTGAATAGACATAGTGTGTTGTTTTTATTGTTAAAAATTATAATCGTAGAAACGCTATTTATAGCGTCTATTTTTGTATGAAAGATGTAATTGTAGAGACACTATTTATGGCGTATTGGATAATGGTGTTATTGAGAATAAAAAACCTTGAAACGAAGAACCAAGAGAAGCGATCCTACACCCGATGGCAATGGATACCCCGCAGTAGGGGCAGTGCTTTATGCCTGCCCTAAACGAGGAGTAGTAATGAACAGCGGGGACTCAACATCGTTTGAAAAATGAAACGTTCTGTTCTGATTGATTTAAGATTTAAAATTTAAGATTCAAAGCTTACTTGAATTTGTTTCTTTTGGGTTTGGTTGATTTTTGAATGATAAAATAAGGCAATAAATAATATGGTAATGTAAGTGAATTGTGGGAGGCTTAAACCCAAGGCAATTGGAGGGTTGAGGCGAATACAGTCCAAAGCGATATTGAACAATGCTGTATTGACAAAAAACAAAACAGCCGTTTGGCCAGCATATTTTTTGTGTTTAGAGGTGTTCCAGTAATACAAGAATCCAAAGAGTGTCAAATGAAAAAGTGTATCGTATAAAGGTGTAGGATGTACAGGCAATATGTTGGGGGCAATTCCATAAGGAAAATACATTCCCCAAGGCAAAGTGGTATAGGTTCCATAGCAGCCGTCACCCGAAAAAAGGCAAGCTTGCTTGATGATTGCTGTAAACAAACAAATGCTTAATGCCAAAAAATCTAGTAAATGACTCAATGCTTTTGTACGAAACAGTTTGGCAATCAATGGTACACCCAGCAAAATAAACAATAGTGTGCCATACCAGCGCAACCTGCCCAGTGTCAAGTTTGTCGTAAAGGCTGTCCAATCAAATGTATGATTTTTGAGTGTCAAATGGTCGAGGATGGAAAATAAGCGTGCCCCTACATAACCCCAAATAATTAAAATTAAAATGATGCCAATCAGTGAAAAAATGGGCATTTGAAAAGGTCGTTTAAATTTAAAATAAGTAAGGGCAAAACTCAAACTTATCACAAGGGCAATGTGCTGCCATAAAGTATACCATTGAAATGGAATACCAAAGATGATTGGATCAGGAAACATTGTGTTGTTTTTTTACTGTTAGAAAAACCAACAGAGATTAAATTTAATCTCCGTTGGTAAAATCAGTTGATTAGCTGGGAGTTAATGAAGAGAGTGTTTATTTAAATACAGGCAATCTCAAAGTTTCTTGATAAGTGCCTGAAGTGGTAGCGTATTGCAATTGAATCAAATGAATGCCTTCTGCCAAATTGCTTTTGTCGATGGTACATTGGAAATTGCCATTGTCAATTGAAACATCTTGAGCAATGCTCTGAACCAAACCACCAGATAAATCATATACTTGTATGCTCAAATCACCTATTAAGTCTGCTGATTGAAAACGAAGCTGTGGGCTATTAGAAAGGCTATTGAACAACAAAGTTTGATTGCCATTTTCCACAAGCTGCAAGCTGTTTTTATCAGCAGTAAATTCGTTTGCACTGTCAAAATCTTTGATGGCTGTTTTGACCTCCTTGTTTAAAATCACTGCCAAGTATTCTTCTACTTGTGTAATGGCTTCCTGCAATTTTTTAGATTTAGTTGCATTGCTCAATTCTTGTAAAAATTGCTTGAGTAATAAGTAGTCAGATTCTGTTACAACAATTTCTTGCTCAAGAGTAAATGTTTTGATAAGTAATTGGTACCAATGTTTTTTGCACTCTTTAAAAATAGCTCTTAGCTTTTGAGTTGATTGATTGTTGGCATCCAATAAATGACTGATTTCTTGCTCATGTTCGATGTACGCTTTTTGTGCCTTTACAACATTGTTGTTCAAGTCATTGTCAATCATTTTTGCCAAATTACTCATAGTGGTACGATCTGCATTTTTTAGCGAAGCAACACGACAACTAAAAGGTGAGACATACTCATCTGCTAAAGAACAATCTCCACTGCTAGACTTGGTATTGTCAAATGTATCATCTATTGCTTTGCCATACATTGCACCGCCATATTGTGTAGAGCAGTGTTGGCCACAAGGTGTGGTGATTTGGTGTAGTACAGTATAGGTTAAATCTTGAGACAAATTATGTAGTGTAAAAGTGGGACCAGGGTAGGTAGCCACAGAGGTGTAAGGACCACCAGGATTGACACTAGAGAAGATATACCATTGGTGATCTGCACCTATACTCATATAATTTACATTGCTAGTTCCTTGGAGTTTATAGCTAGCACTAGAATTGGTGCCAGTATAGATGAAACTAGCATCTAAGTCGGGACCATTTGTACAACACTCAACGGTAAACTCCTTAACTTTTTCGGTCCAAGGACAGTTGTCTGTTGCCAATTTCACAGTATACAAATAACCAGGCTCAAAAGTCCAGTTAGACAAAGATGCCACAAACTCAGTCAAATTGAGTAATCCAGCTTCTCCAGAAAACCATTCATTAACACAAAGATCGGCTTCATAAGTAGAAGGATTTCTACGGCATACTTCTACAAAATGCACTTGTTCGCCATAAGAATCAGAGCCGTCAATCCAGACTTCTTCAAGATAGCAAAACTCGTTTTTATCATTTCCATTGCTATCCTGTAAATCTAGACAAATGTTCACTGCGGGGCAAAGTGATAACTCATCTATGGCATAGTCACAGTTATGGCAAATCCCTCCTGTTTGAACCAGTGATAAGTTGTCAGTACCATTTAATAAAGAAATCTCTGTACAAATAGTTGTCCAATTGGTAGAGGTTGCAATGTTAACATCAGTAATAGGAGTACCATCTGCTATTAGGGTTAAAGTAATAGGAGTACCCGAATTGTATCGGTGTGCCACGTCTATACAAAAAGTATATTCGCCTCCCCAATTGTTTACATTTTGACTCCAAATAACACCTCCGCCAGGAAGAAAATTGTCATCATCACAATTGATGGTCATAAAATTGCCAACATTGGCATTGCTAATAAAAGGAGTGCAATTGTTTTCATCTCCAATCCAATAAACATCATTATCTTGACCAATGTTAGGACAATTTAGAAAAGGGAGACTTGAGCCATAATTGCCACTGACATTTTCAAAAGATTGAACAATATAGCTACTAGCTTGTGCTTGGCTTGTGGTGGTCCAACAAGCTCCCAGCAACATCAAAAAAATAAATAGTTTAGAATAAGTGTGTTTTAAAGTTAACATGTTTGTTGTTTTTTGATATTAAAAAATGTGTTGTAATTACTAAAAAAGTGAAGTGTGTTTTTACTAAAAATTAGTGTAATGAATTAAGATGTGTCAAAAAAGAAAAGCATGGTTTTTAGGTTTTAAATTTAATTTGTATTTACAAAATGCATTGTTGCTCATTGTTTGATACTACAAAGATTGCTTGTCTGGTGACGAAAAACAATTACAACTTTGTTTGGCTGTCGTTAAAGGTGTTTTAATTAGATCGCTTATAATGTGTTGGTAGTGAGTGTTTTGTGTTGGTGTTCTTGTCGTTTGAAATGAATGTTTTTTTAGATAGCCAAAGTTTTAAGTGATTTTGATTAAAGTGAAAGCCTTGATAATTTTTTGATTGGGACGGAACGTTGAGTCTTCCGATTTTCGTGTGTCCCTGCTTTCCGCTACAAGTTGTAGATGTCCCGACTTTCGGGACATTTCTACAAGCTTTCCGCTGCAATCAGGCGTATTTGTGCTTTGCTTGGTCCTGCGTACTAAGGAGGGAGAAAAGGAATATTAGAAAACAAATTATCTGTTAAAGCCCTAAGGATTTTGTAGCTACTTAGAATCTCTCTTGAATGTGCTACAATATTACATCAAGTGGTAAATTTTGACCATTACAAAATCCTGACAATATCATCACCAAAATGTCTTGATTTTAAGGGGATACTTTGAGGATCTGGCTAAATTGTTAATAATCAATGCTTAGCATCTATACAAAATATTTGCTTTATATTTGTACAAACAGTCTTAAAAAGAGTGTAAGTTTTCATTACCAAACATTGAGCAATCACATATATTTATGGAGGGGAGCAAACTCATCTACTTGATGCAATCTTTGAGCCAAGAAGAAACAAAAGCATTGGGGAACTACCTTGTCAAATCCAATTATGACAAAGCAGGGAGTGTGTTTAAATTATACAACTATCTCAAAAAATGTTATCCAGATTTTCCTGAAAAGAAAATAAACAAAGCACTTGTTTTCAAAAAAATAATGCCTAAAGATAAAGCATTTAACGACAAAGTTCTACGAAACATTATGTCCAAATTGAGTCAGGGCATAGAAGATTTTCTACTAGAAAAAGAACTCAAAGAAAATGAAGTTGAAAGAGATTTTTTAATGCTTAGCATTTTAAAAAAACGCAAACAGGACAAACTCTTTTTTCAAAAATTTGACCGACTCCAACGCAAATGGAAAAAGAATCCCACTCCTGGTATTGAACATTACCACAACGAATTTAAATTACTTAAGGAGTATTACAATCATCCATACTCAACCCTCGAAAAAAACAAAGAGGTAGATATGATGGATGTACTACAAAAATTGGACGAATATTATTGTGCATTCAAACTGTATTATGGAGTTGGACTCATACAAAATCAAAGTGTCATTAATGAAGCAAAGGATGAAAGGATAAATATTTTGGTTAAGGAAATTTTGCAATCAATCAACCTAAATTATCTAGCAGAGAATATTCATGTAAATATTTTTGCTCATTTGTTTAATGCTTACACTAATAAAGTATATGATGATTATGAAACCATTAAATCTTTGTATTTTAAACAAATTGACCAATACAATGCAGCTGAGAAGCATGATTTGTTTTTATTATTACAAAGTTATTGCTATGAAAATTATCGTCAAGGAAAGCAAAAATTTCTAGTAGAAGTTTTTGAATTGAATAAATTTGCTGTAGAACAAGGTTTTTTATACAAAAATAAATCTATTTCTCATGATGTGTTTAGAAACATAGTTCAATTGGGTTGTACAGTTGGAGAGTTTGCTTGGACAAAACAATTTATACAGGAATATAAAGCATATCTTGATAAAGAAAAAAAAGAAGATGTTGTAGCATTATGTGAAGCGGCATTATATTTTTATCAGGGGAATTATGAACAAACACTAGACAAACTTTTAGTAGTTAAATACCAAGATCCCGTGTATGCAGTACATGTACGTTTTTTACAATTGCAATCTTATTATGAACTAGAGGAGTATGAAGACTTGTTTTATAATCTAGTAAATTCATTTACTGTTTATTTATCCAGAAATAGGCAATTACCAGACAGCATCAAACAAGCTAGTCTTAACTTTATACAATACACCAAAAAATTGTATGAATTGCCCTACAAATTAGACAAAGAAATCAAAAAAGTTTTGGAAGATTTAGAGACAAACAGTTTGGTTGCCAACAAAAAATGGTTGTTGCAAAAAGCAGAAGAGATAAAAGTTAAAAATAAGATATAAAAAAAGTGTTCTCAATATCATTGAGAACACTTTTTTTATCTTGGTACTTATCCTATAGTTTTATTCACCCCCAGTAGGATCTGTTTTGTTGGGAAAGATAAATCCTGCCAAAACAGCCCCTTCACCAATCATATTAGGATTCATATATGTAACAATGTTAGAAGATGCATCTAAGTTTGAATTGCAATCAAGAAACTGGGCAGGATTGTCACTTTGAATATCAAATTCAAAATTAGCCGTTTCACCTATATTGCCCTTATTATAATAAACAGTAAGAAATATATTATAAGATAAAAGATTGTCACCTCCAGCTAGATTAATTGTTGGAGTATCAAAATTATATTCATTGGTGATTACTTGAGCAACATTTGCTTGATAATTTTGAACAACAAACCAATTGTAAGATAGAGGCGTAGTCGGCTCATCATAACAAATATTAGGATGACAGACAAAAGTGATGCCAAGGTCAGGATGTGTATAAACACCAATCAAAAATGGCAAATCCTCTGTTCCTGTTAGTTCTGGAAAATCTGAACAACTATATTCAACAGTTTCATCATCAAGGTTCGGCGAAGGCTCAACAGTATTAGGAATCTCCTCCAATAATTTCCCATCTTTAGAGGGAAGAGTAAGTTTTGTACCACCATTGGCATCAACATTTCCCTCCCAAAGGGATTCTTTTTCACAACTACTTAATACCATCAATAAAAAGCTCAATAAGAAGATTGTTCCTTGTTTCATTTACTTTACAATTTTAAGTGTTAGGATTTTAATTATTTAACAATACAAAGATGCACTAGATGGATGCAAAAAGAAATTACACTTCTATGGTCTTGTCACAACAAGAACAGCATTAAGTAGATTGGTATTTATTTGTATTTATTTGATAGTTAGCGTTTTATTGTGCTGGCGAAAGCTTTAATTGTCACACAGACAATGCCCCAATTGCCTAAGATTCTTTATTGGGAAAGGCGCATATTGAGCCCAATCAGAGTCTTATCATACATTTGTTCCAATACTAGGCGCAGTGAGTCATATAATTGACTGTTTGGCTTCCATCTAATTTCCACGTTTGCAAAACAAATATAGGAAAATAATTTATTTGTTCTGTCTTGAATCCCTACTCAAACAATACCCAAAAAAGCGGCAAATCCCCACGCTCTGTCTCATCCTCATTGTAAATGGTCTCTAGCGGAGCCAAGCCCTTAACCCGACTTTCCAAACGCATCGTTTCCTTGTCAAAATACCACTCCTGTTTTACCCGAAAACGATTCACAGCACTTCGATTCAACTCTCCTTGTACCGCCTCTTCCCCCGATTCAATCCCCGAATCATAATCATAAGTAATGACCGTATCTACTGGATAAAAAACCTGCTTGATTTGGGCGGCATTCAAAGTTTCCTGGGTGTCATAATCGTAGGCGGGCATTTCACCAGCTTCTACCGCATCCAAAACATACTTCATCAAAGTCTGATTGCCCTTGATGTTTTCAATCTTTGCCCCAAGATCATTGACAAAATCCTGTTTAAAGTTGGTCTCTTTGATCCATTCGGCATCAGCAGTGGCAATGCCTTTTTTGCCTGCACCAGCTGAACAGCCATAGACCAAAAACAGGCAAACAAGAATGACGCTTAAATTATAATATCTCATTGAATAACTTTTTCTATTTTCCAACAAATAAGATAGGGCATTTATTGTGGCAAATCCCCTTTACCAATCCCTCTTTAAACAAGTCTAATATATACAGATTTAAACGTATCTTTGCAACATGAAGGTAAAGATTGTCAACCACTCGCAAAATGCTCTGCCAAAATACGAAACAACTGGCTCAGCAGGCATGGATTTGCGGGCAAATGTTGGAGAAAAGCTCATATTAAAGCCAATGGAACGTCAATTGATTCCTACAGGCTTACACATAGAGTTGCCCCAAGGCTACGAAGCGCAGGTGAGACCACGTAGTGGCTTAGCTGTCAAAAAGGGGATTACCTGCCTGAACACACCAGGCACCATCGACTCCGATTACCGAGGCGAAATAAAAGTGTGCCTCATTAATTTGTCCAATGAAGATTTTGTCATTGAACAAGGCGACCGCATTGCACAAATGATCATCGCACAATACACCCAAGCAGTTTGGGTAGAAGTAGAAGAACTGACAACAAGCGAAAGAGGAGCGGGCGGATTTGGACATACAGGAGTCTAAGAACCTGTCTGAATGGCACTAACAAAGATGAAAACAGAAATTATAAAAGTCAAAGACTGGGCAGATTTACAAGAAAAACTGTTCACCGACTCACTAGACGACAATCTCAAACGATACCGTTCACAATACGTATACCGAGGTTTGGAAATCAAAGAGTACGACTTAACCAGTAGTTTGAATAGATTGGGAGAAGCCCATTTGGAACACCACCTCTTGCGAAACTTTATCAAGTACTCCCAAATCAATGACCCCAAAAAATCCATTTGGAATTGGTTGGCATTGGCACAACACCATGGACTGCCAACTCGCTTATTGGATTGGACCTATTCACCCTACATTGCCCTACACTTTGCCACCGCTAATTTTGAAAACTACAAAGAAGATGGCATCATTTGGGCAATCAATTATGTTGATGCCAAAGATTATTTACCCGACCAATTGATACGCATCATCAATGAAGAAGGCTCAAACATCTTTACCCCAGAGATGCTGGACAGAGAAGTCAAGAGTCTAGGCGATTTGAAGCGACTCAAAAAACAAACCTATGCATTCTTTTTTGAACCACCATCCATAGATGCAAGAATCATCAACCAGTATGCCCTGTTCTCGATGATGTCAGAACCTGAAATTGTATTGAGCGATTGGTTGAAAGGCAAAGACATTCGACGCTTCAAACTGATTATCCCAAGCCATCTAAAATGGGAAATCAGAGACAAATTGGATCAAGCAAACATCAATGAAAGGGTGTTGTTTCCAGGTCTGGATGGTTTGGCTATATGGCTGAAAAGACACTACAAAGACATACGCAAAAGGAAAGGATAGGAGGTTTTCAAAGAACGGAGACTTTTATGTTAAAAAATGAAAACAAAGAAGTAAGAAAGCCTAAAATGAGCATTTTAAATTAAATGCTTTTGGTGCTAAATGGTCTTTATAAGCTAATGAAAAAGCAAAACTTTGTTCTTTGATAGATTGATTGCTTAATGTAAATTTTGGTATTATGAGAATGATGTTTTTAAGCCTAGTGTGTATGTGTTTGTTTGCTTGTGGAGCCAACAAAAAGACAAGCACCCAACAAGAGCAGATCATAGACACCAATGAAGCAACAACAGGCATCTATAAAACAATAGATGTATCCAAATTCAAAAAAAAGCTGTCTCAACAAACGGAGGCATTGACAGCCAAAGAGGTAATGCGTTTGTATTACCCCATTAGAATAGAGGAAAACAGCGAAGGAAACGCAACAATTGAGGTGACAGAAAGAAAGTTAAACAACGGCAATACAGAAGTAACATTGGTACACGACAATATGTTAGATGATTCCATAAAAAGCGAAAAGTGCCTAATGGAATTGAAAAAAAGCCAAAACAAATCCCAATGGGAAGTAGTATCATTGAAAAAGAGTTGGAAATGCAATCAAGGCAGAGGTCAACAAGATTGGGCCGCCAAATATTGCCGATAAGCCAATACCCGTAGAGACAAGGCATGCCTTGTCTCCACACACCACAAGGAAGGTGAAATGGCCACCCGTAGAGACAAGGCATGCCTTGTCTCCACACACCACAAGGAAGGTGAAATGGCCACCCGTAGAGACAAGGCATGCCTTGTCTCCACACACCACAAGGAAGGTGAAATGG
>JAHDIA010000157.1:0-4193 GCA_020631035.1 Chitinophagales bacterium
CGCTTCTAAAATAAAGCTAGGTAAAAAAGGCATTTTTGAAGGCTATTATTCGTACTTTTTGCAAGACGATGATGGCAATATTGCTCCTACACACTCGGTTTCGGCTGGTTTGGATTATTGTGGAGTGAGTCCCATTTTGGCGTATTTACACGATCAAGAAAGGGTGCAGTTTTACAATGCCTCGGATTTGGATACTTTGACTGCTGTCAAAACTTTGGCAGAAAATGAAGGAATGATTCTTGCCTTGGAGTCTTCGCACGCACTTGCTTATGTTTTAGAAATTGCTCCAAAAATGTCCCCCAATGAAGTCATCGTTTTAAATGGTTCTGGACGTGGAGAAAAAGATTTGTTCATTACGATGAGTCATTTCCAAAAAGAATCTCTTAATCACTTTTTACGCAATCAGCTCGCTCAAAAATAAGACAATATGAAAATTATGGCACATACGGTCATTGGTTATCCCAGCTTAGAAGAAAGCCAAAAGATAGTCGATGACTTTATCAAATACAAAGTTGAAATACTCGAACTACAAATTCCCTTTTCACATCCTACAGCTGATGGAAGTGTACTAACACAGGCAAACCGTATTGCTTGTAGAGAGACCAGTACCCAAGCAGCTTTGGATTTTATGAAGGGAATCAAGGATAAACATCCTGAACAGACGATAATGGCAATGACCTATTTGAATAAGGTGGTTGCTTACGGATTGAATGAGTTTTGTGATTACTTAACCAAAATCAATGCGCCTTATTTGATTGTACCAGATTTGCCTTTTGATAGCTTTGTCGCCCAAAAAATTCAAAAGGAGACCAGTGTCAATTTGGTTCCTGTTTTGTCTGCCAATATTTCAGATAAGCGTTTAGAAAAAGCCCTGGAAAACAAACCAGCATATATTTATTTAATGGCAGATTTTAAAATTACAGGAAGTGCCTTTAGCATCAATGAGCGTATAGCAGACTTGATTCAAAAGATAAGAGTTAAATGTCCTAATGCTAAAATAGGTTTGGGCTTTGGTATTTCCAATTCAGAACAAGTTAAGATAGCATTGGAATTAGCAGATTTTGCCATTATTGGCAGTGCTTTTGCTAGAGCCGTAAATGAGGGCAATTTAGAAGGCTTGCTACAAGAGTTGTCTGTAGGGTTTTTAGCTTCAAGTGAATAGTAATATAGATATTTTTTAATGTATAATTTATTAAAATAAATATTTAGATGTAAAGGCATTAAAACAGTAAATTTAAGAAATATTATTTGCACATTTGCAAGACAGAAAATAAGTAACTTAAAAAGCATTTGATTGTTAATGAGTTACTTATTTTTTTTACTCATAACTAATATTTTTAAATCTAAAAATTTACTGTACTGTGAGAAAAGTAAACTATTTAAAGGGACTTATGGCAAGCTTGCTTTTGTTGTTGGCAGTATCAACAACTACTGAAACCCAAGCGCAAAATACGGTAGGCGGGCACTTTGGGGTGGTACAACCCATCATTACCATTTTTGATGGCGATGTAAACGACCACTTTGATCCTTATACCATTGGTTTTCCACTAGGTATTACGGTTAGAAAAAATGAGAAATTTGCCTTTGATGCAGAGTTTGTACCATTTATTACTAGAAACAAAACAGAAGTAGCAGGTGGCGATGATATCATTAGTGACAATGTCACTTTTTTGGTACACCCAGGTTTGTTGTGGGGGATTGGAGAGAAATTGACCTTTGGTACCAGATTGGCATACGAAATTGGTGGAGGACGTTATGGTTTTACACCTATTTTGAACAAGGGTTTTATGATTGGTGATACCAATGTTTTTGCTGAATTGGTTGTTCCTGTGAGAATGGGAAGTGATGTTGGTTTGGCAGTTAGTGGGGCGATCCATTTTGGGGTAGGATTTTAATACCCTTACAAAATTATGATTCTTCTTGCATGATATATTTTAACCTTCCAATTTGATTTCAATTTGGAAGGTTTTTATTTTGCTTTAAATTGTTCTAATAATTGTTCCTTATAGCTTTTCTCAATCAGTCCTTCCGTTTCCAAAGCAAACAATACTTCGTCCAATATACAGTCAATTCCAAACCATTTTTTATCATAGCAACTTTGATGAACGTGTTGCATCCATTCCAAATCATTTTGCAACACTTTTAAACGTTCTCTGACTATTGCTGGTTCAATTTTTGAGAGCAATTGTGTTTGTATTTCCTGACCTACAATTTTGTTTAAAAAGATTGAAAAACGAGCATTTTCGGTCTCTGGGCTACAATGGAGCATACATTCAAATGCTAGGCTGTTTTTGCCTTAAGTATATGGCTGCTAGGTTTAAATTGGCTTCTCCATAAGCAGGCGCAATGCTCAGAGCTTGTTTGAATAATTCGACAGCTTTGTCTTGATTGCCCATTGCAAAATGGGTGCTCCCCAAATTGTTCATAACGGCAATTTGGTAGGGATGGTCTTTTTGGGCTTGTTCAAACTTTTTTAAGGCATTGGGATAGTCTTTTTCTAAATACTTTTGTTCGCCTATGTACCAATCAAGGGGAATGCCCAAGTCATCTATGTTGAACAAAGGATTGGAGGCCGTTTGTAGGTACTGAATCATCAGTGGTTTTTGGCCACTGCTTCGAGCTTGCATTGCTTGGGTGTAGTAATAGTTGCCCCAAGATTTAAAAGCAAAGATACCTAAGGCAAAAAATGGCAAGGCCATAACAAAAGGGTGGCGAATGGGTAAGATATGCACTGTATTGTAAGTCGGTTTCTTTGCTATAGGCATACTCAATAAAATAGCATAGAAAAGCAAGTGTAAACAACGTTCTTTGGGAAAATCGAAAAAGGCAATGATGCTGTAGCCGATGAGTCCTAACAAACAAAAAATATTGATCCATCTCAATTCGGGATTTGCTTGATAAAATCGGAGATTGACATATATATAGAACAAGCTATAGCCTAGAATGCCCAGCCATATTAGTAGGGCAATAATCCCCCCCTCGCTCCATATCCACAAATAATCATTGTGGGGACGTTGGAAGTTGACAATGCCCAATTCTGAACGTACACCTTGCATACCTTTGGAAGGGAAAGCGATGCGCCAATTGCCTGCTCCCACACCCAATATCGGATGATCCTTGATGAGTTCTAGACTGTTGCGCCATAAATATAAGCGTTCGTTGATGGTTTCAGTATGTTCGTTTTTGACAGAATTAAACTGTACCATAGAGGTCAAACGATCTTTGAGAGAGTTCTGTTGATTGAGCTTTGAAAAATAGGTTTTTTGCAATACAAATAGGGTGCCAATGCCAATGATGCCTGTTGCGACTATGCCCAATACAACTTTTTTCCATCCAAAGTGAAAGCCTAGCACATTCCGTTTTTGTTTGTATCTGCGCCCATTTTCAAGCATTAAAAAAGCAATGAGGATCACACCACTTCCTACTATCGCCAACCAAACTGCACGACTCTGTACAACGATGATTAAAACAAATGCCAAAAGTATATAAAGCAACGACCATATTTTGTAGAAGCAGTTTTTTTTGAGTAACAACATCAAAGCAAAAGGAATGCCTAAAAACAATGCCGATGCCATCAGGTTTTTATGTGCCATCACAGAACTGATGAGGTAGAGTCCTTTTTCTTTGGCGAGTGCATTGTTGTACACAAACAAATTGAGCAAACCCAGTAAGGCTATAATGCTACAACTAAGCAGTACGCAAAGGGCTATAAAATAAATGGAGGTATGTTTTTTATCTAAACTAGAAAACACATAATGAAAGGCGAGTAAGGCGGCTACAAAAAAACTCATTCGACCCAATTCCATCCAAGTCTCCGAAGGATTGATGGCGAAAATGCTGGAAATACCCAAGCTCAACAGCAATGCCCCAAGCATAAGTTGGAATGGAATAAATTCCAAGATCACCTTCTTGAAATTTATTGCATAAAACACACAAAGCAGCAATGTAAAAAATAAAAAACGTGGGAGTAGGGCAGGGTCGGCAAAATGACTGGTATAAATAAGGGGCAATAAAACAATGCCAATGCCCAACAAATAGGCAGAGCGTTCTTTTTGTTGAAGAATTTTGTCTTTTTGTTCGAGGTATTTGTCTTTTAGTTCATTCAAGGGATGTATTTTGTCATACTTGGTTTGGTATAGTCTTGATATTGCAACAGCAAAGAATCAATTTTGACATACCACCTTTCTTGTTCC
>JAHDIA010000157.1:4203-10671 GCA_020631035.1 Chitinophagales bacterium
GAATGGTCGGTTGCCTTGTCATACGCAATTTGAAAAGCTTTGAGTTCTTTATTGGTTTCACCAAACAACTGGTCAATTTCATCAGCAAGGGTTTCGTACCTAAGTGGTCGCTCAGCCACCAATTTACGGAGTTTACGAGTAAATCCCTCATTGATGTCAAAATGTCCTTGTTCGTGTTTGATAAGTTCAGGAGAGTCTATACTTGCTCTATGCCAAGACTTGCTTTTGTCAAAGTATGACTGGGCAACAAACATCAAATCTGTTCCATATAATTGATAATCTATTTCGACAACAATGTGGCTGTGTGCATCAAAATGTTCGTCCTCATCTGTCTTGCCCAAAAAGAAATCCTTTTGCAATTTCAAATTCTTGCTCCAATAAATTCTATCATTCAAATCCGTTGTACCTGGAGTAGGAGTAGGACTTGAACCCAATGAGCCAAATATGCCAATCAGCAAGAGGGGCAGTATCGAAGCAAAAAACTTAATCATATGCCAGTTTTATTAAAAAGTTCATAGTCGATGATCAAAGGTCGATAGTTAATAGAATTTAAGTTACATCAAAATGTTGCAGAAACGCCAGAAAACTATGGACAATGGACCGTCGACTATGGACTAAAAGCAATCACTCCCGAATCAACTCCAACAAATCGTCTAAAATTGTTGGGTCAGACGGACGTTTGGCATTCATCTCTACAAATTTGCCCTTTTTGTTGATGAGCATATAACGAGGAATGCCACTGATTTGAAATTGTTTGACAATTTTGGAGTTCCACCCCCCAGGCGAGTGTGCTTGAAAACCTTCCATTCCCAGTTTTTCTACTGCACCTTTCCAGCCTTGTTCAGTATCGTCTATCGAAATGTATAAGAATACAATCTTTTCTTTTTCTTTTTTGCTGAGTTCATCCATCAATTTGGCTTTCAACTCTTTGGCATGTGGGAATTGCTTTCGACAAGGACCACACCAGCTCGCCCAAAAATCTACATAAACGACCTTGCCTCTAAAATCATCAAAAGTAACGCCATTGCCCTCCAAATCTTTCATAATGGCATTTTTGTTTTCATTTTTTGGAGCCTCTGCTACTTCTTCAACTGGATCTTCTTCCGACATACGTTGCTCACAAATTTTTTCTATTTCAGCCTTGTATTTATTGTGTTCGTCTTCTTCTGCCAAGTGGTTGTACAACCAACGAACCGAACTTGGTTTGATTTTTTCGTAATTTTCTCGCAAGTACTTGGCTAAGAAGTATTTAAATGGCTCGCCTTCGATGTTTTGACGAGCATAAACATATTTGCTATCAACTGATTTGGTATAATCTCTAAACTTTTTAAAATCGTTGATTTCTGAGGTTTTGTAGACAACATAATGCTCGACGAAATAGCGGTACCAATCGCTGAGCATCGCAGGGTCATTGTTGATCCATTCGGGTTTCAAAACATCCATCATCACACGAGGAAGTGGGTCCACATCCAATTTGGTTGTTTGATTGTTGGCACGAACAATGGGATAAGCAAGCAATCTGCCCAAGTAATTGTAGCGGATTTGGTGCTGCATAAATTTCTGAAAATCCCTACTCTGCACCATTTTGTCCAAATTGTCTTTGACATATTGTTCCTGTGCTTTGTTGGCATCAAAAGCATTCATCTCAAATATATCCAAAATCTCCGCTTTCATCTGATCCTCAGCCTGATAGATGTTCAGTTGTTCAGCAAATTCTTGATTGAATTTATGAAAAAACTCATTGTTGGGACCGCCTTTGCCTGCAAAGGTGATGTCGCTTTTAAGCGATTCTTTGTCAAAAGTCAATTCCAATTCATCCCCTGGTTCAACATACAAAGGAATTTTCTCTTTGTTGACAACCAAATACACAATGGCATTGTCTTTTAAGTCAAATTCGTAGGAAAAATCACCTTTGTCTAATCCTTTTTTGTAGCGCAATTCATTGAATCCCAGGTAAGTGGTATCAATGACAATACGCACTGTATCTTCCGCACCAGCATTGTTGACGGTGCCTTTGATGCTCGTATTGTTGTCTGCCCAACAGCAAATGGACAAAAGACCAACTATAAAACTAAAAACTAAATATCTCATTTGATTGATTTTCAAAAACAGTTATATACTTACTTATACGATGCTGTTCGTCAAAAGGTAAAAATACAAGCTTTCTTACGATTTAACGAAGCTTCAATTGGTTAAAAAACGATAAATTTTGAGCCGTAGTTCGCTACAATGCTCGCTTTGTTATTGTTGAGACAGTTTAAAAGTGCTTTTGTTTACTTTTTGGGGGGGATTGTGTTGACTGTGTTGACTGTGTTGATTGAGTTGAATAGTGTAAAGAACAAATCAACCTAATCAACCTAATCACAATAATGGTGCAACATGCGTCTTTCATGGCTTCGTTGTGGTCAGGTTAGCCAACGCATATTTTAGGCTGCGTACAAGGGTTTATCCGCCCGCTCATCCGACGCCTTTTTTACATTGCTTTCGTGCCCAACGTCATTCCCAAAGCTTTAGCTATTGGGAAGCCCCTTAATTTTACTAGGTATTCTGGAATGACGACCCAAATGCAAAAGTTTGGCGTGAAGCGGATGGAAAAGAGAAACGACGAAGCACGTAGGGGCAGTGCCTTGTGCCTGCCCACCTTTGCGATGCCTACGCCCGATTGCAATGGATATTACGGCATTTCCTAGTGGTATGTGGTGATATACATGGAGACATCCCGAAAATCGGGATAGTCTGTACAGAATGTACCAGAATAGATAAGGCTGTCGCAATAGAAATGGAAAGCGGGGATCCCGATAAAATCGGGACAAACGAAGCCCACACGTTCCGTCCAAATCCTCAATTTTCAGTCTTCAGTCTTAAATTTTCAATCTTTCTTTAATGATTCAATACTCGCCTCGATGCGGTCAATTTGCGATTTGAGTTGATCTACTTTTTCTTCCAAGACAATATTGTTGTCGATGGTCATTTCGTCTACAAAAACGGCATTGGCGATGGATAGCCCAAAAATTCCCCCACTTAGTACGACAAACATAAAATAACATCTTGCTAGGAATAAGTACAGCCCTTCTTCAGTACTTTTAGCAATTTCATCCGATATTTCGTTCCAACCTTCGACGGTAAAAAGTTGAAAGGTTGTATAGAAGGAAATGAGCGGATTGCCGAAGTATTTGGGAGAGACTTCGTGGAATAGTTGGCAGGAAATGACCGACAAGATGAAATTGTATAAAAAGCACGCCAACAATACAAAAATAGAGGCTTTGAAGGCACGTCTTAGCCCACGAATCAATTGTCCCATATTGGGGATGAATGCCAGAAGTCTTGCCAAGCAAACCAAACGCAACAAGCGCAAAATGGTAAAGGGCGCAAGAGTGTTGAATGGAATAAAAGGGGTCACCAAAGAAGGCAAACTGGCTAGAACAATGAAAAAATCAAATTTGTTGAAGCCATCTGCAAGGTAGGTTCTGCTACCCCAAAGGCTCATTTTGACAATGATTTCGATGGTAAAAAAGAGGGTGAAGCCCCATTCGAGGTATTGGAGGGTGGTGTTTTGGGATAGCGAGGGAAATGCCATCAAAAAGATGACAACGGCATTGAGTATAATAGCCGAATTGATAACCGCATTGGAAAGAAAAATTTTCCGAAGCATATCAAGATTTATTCAGCGTTAGGGAGCTTATAATTGTTGTCGACCAGCTCTTTTAAGGCTTTAACATGTTCGAGAAACTCTCTTTTACCATAGTCGGTAATGCTATAAGTAGTATTGGGTTTGCGACCTACAAACTTTTTGAACACCTTGATGTATTCATTTTTTTCGAGTGCTTTCATATGACTGGCTAGATTGCCATCTGTCAAGCTCAGCGTTTTTTTGAAGGCATTGAAGTCAACCCGATCATTGGACATTAAAATGGACATAATGCAGAGGCGCACTCTACTGTCAAAGGCTTTGTTTAGTCTGGCGATTATATCTTCCATTAAGAATTGTATTAAAAAAGTGATTTTTTCAGTATTACTACAGTAAACAAATATACAAAAGCACTTTGAAAACTAAAGTAATGTATTAAAAAAATACGGAAACCTTAAAAAAAGTTCCCGTATCTGATGAATAATTTATGTTCTATTGTAAATTATTGAACCTTAGTCAACTTAGACTTCACATAATTGACCACTTTCTTTTGAAAATCAACCTCTTGGATCATACGTTTTTGCTCTACCAAATTGGTTTCGATGTCTTTTTCTGCCTGTTCAATTTCGGCTTTCATTTTTTCGATGGCTTTTAGGTTGTTTTCGATTTTACGTTCCAATGAACCTTTTTCTTTGATGAGGCTTTTTTGTTCTTTTTCCAAAGACTTTAGGTTTTTCTCTTCCATTTTTACCTCTTCATTGATGACTGCAATGGTTCCATCTTTGCCATATGTTTTGAACATGCCTGTGGCAATTTCGTATTTGGTTGGGCTATCTCCTTTTGTCAGATAGGTTCCATCGCCTAAATCATAGAAAGAACTTATTTGAGTTCCATTGTTCTTTTCTTCAAAAGTGGTATAAACATCAATAAGATTGCTACTGATAGAGGGGATAAGCATATCAATGGCTCTGACTTCTCCATCTTTGAATTTGTGTACTTTGCTTTCTTTGCTCAATTTGCGGCTTGCTTTGTATTCTCCTATTTGATCTCTCCAAATATCAGCAGCCATTTCGGGGGTAATACTAGGTAAGAACATCGTCATACCTGTATTGATACCTGCACTTGAATTGCCATCCATTTCTATCACTTCATAGGAAGGAACATTGTATTCTGGGAATTCAGGTTCTTTTTCTTCATTGCTTTCTTTTGAACTAAGTTTCTCTTTTTTTTCTTCAGACTCTTCTGTTTGAATGATGATTTTTTCAGTTTTAATTTCTATAGAAGAAGAATCTTTGACTTCAACTTCTTCTTCTGTTTGACTTTCATCTTGTGCCCAAACAGAGGAAAATGACAAGGAAAAAATAGCTAGTAAAATAAATAATTTCTTCATGATATGATTAGATTTAGAATATTTTAGTCAATGCGTAAGTTAGAAATAGAGCTAATATAAGGATTTTTTCTACATTACCTAAAGACTTTTTATAAACCTTCTGGAGTTAAAAAATAAAGAATTAATAGTTAACTTAGATTAGTATGTATTTGTAGGGTTTATTGTTAATTTTGAGAAATATTTAAATTTTTTACGTCCTTTGACAGTTTTTGTAGAAGAGAGCAAATGCTTAAACAAGCTATCCAGTCGACTACGACTCCCTACTATTTGTTCAAGTATTACTCTCCAAAAATTGTCAAAGAACCCTTTTTTACAAGCGCGAGGCAATAATAAAGTATGGATTTTACCAAGAGATATAGATTCAATCCAAAGACAGACCTATTGGGGAAAGGTGGATTTTCAAAGGTTTTTAAAGCTTTTGATACAGTTCGCCAAAGAGAGGTGGCTCTCAAGTTTTTTTATGGCAATAGGACAGGTAAATACGATGTGATAGGCGAAATCAATCGTATGGAGGACTTGGTACATCCCCATTTGATTCGATATTATGATGCGACCATCATAGAATCGGTTAATGCAATAGGGGAAACAGAAAGAATACAAGTAGGGATATTAGAATATGCCAATGCAGGTGATATCACCAGTTTGTTTAAAACCAAACCCAAGAAGATCATTCACAAAGTCATCAAAGAAATCATTGAAGGTTTGATCTTTTTGCACAATCACCAAATTGTTCATAGAGACCTAAAGCCTAAAAATATTTTAATGAGCAAAGATTCCAAAGGTGAATTAAAAGCAAAAATTGCCGACTTTGGAATCAGTAAAAAAATGGGTTTTGAAGACAATGCATATTCTACTCAATTGCTTGGTAGTGTGGAATATATGGCACCTGAACAGTTCAATCCCTCTAAGTATGGAGCCAATGGCAAAGTAGGAACCAATATTGATTTATGGTCTTTGGGCATTATTATTTATGAGTTGTTTACTCAAGAGACACCTTTTGGGAATCGTTCAACTGGTTTGAGCAATGAAGAAATATTGAGCAATATTCTCTTTAATGAAATCATCATAGAATACAATCGTTTGGAGGAACCTTATCAAACTATGGTAAGAAAGTGTTTGATCAAAGATTCGGGCAAAAGGGTCCAAAAAGCGGAGGAATTGTTGGACATCTTGACCAATAATGTTTCTATTCAAACTGTTAAGCAACAAGACAATATAGACAATAATGCAACTCAAGTATTGACACGTCCCACATTGGAAAAAAGACCTCAAACACCTAATACAACAAACAACATACAAACACCTGCTAAACAAGTTGAAAGTCCTAAAGTACAACCACTTAATCAGACTCCTAAAGTTGAAGTCAATAAACCACCTCAAACTCCTCAAGAGCCAGTTAAACCCCAAAAAGTAGTCGATTTTCAACAATTGAAAGAAAAACGACAATCTT
>JAHDIA010000158.1:0-2768 GCA_020631035.1 Chitinophagales bacterium
CGATAGAAGCGGATACCCCGCAGTAGGGGCGAATAATTATTCGCCCAATATGAGGGGTAAAAGCGGATAGCAGGAAAACAAGTAGCGACGAAGCACTCAAGCATTTGCTCCTAATCCAATATTTAAATCAAATTCAAACGATGCCTTACTGCTGAACTCAACAACAACATCAATTTGCGTTGATTGGGAATTCTAATGCGTTCCTGTAATACCGCTTGCAAAGGGGCATTCTTGATTTTGTTGAACAAAGATAAGTAATATTTATAGGCAGTGTACACCCCAAAACGGGCACCTTCTGGTAAATTGATGATGCCCTCATAAGCCAAATCAAAATCTCTTTGAATATCCGTTTCAATTTCCGATTTGTCTTTTTGTGAAAAGGCTTGGTATTTTACTCCTGGGAAATAGACCCGACCTCTATCATAATAATCGCTTTTCATATCTCTCAAAAAGTTGACCTTTTGAAAAGCCGACCCCAAGGCACAAGCTGCCTCCTTTAATTCGTCATATTGTTGTTGATTGCCCTCGACAAAAACCTTTAAACACATCAGACCAACTACCTCCGCCGAACCGTAAATGTATTGGTCATATGAAGAAGCTTCGTATTTGTCAAAAAACAAGTCCATTTCCATACTATCCATAAAGGCATCAATCAATTCCCGATCAATATCATATTTATTGACCATTCGTTGAAAAGATTGTAAAATGGGGTTTAAACTTATTTTTTCCTCTATGGCAGTATAGGCGTCTTGCCTAAATTCTTTGATGAGTTTGGCTTTGTCGTGCTCGTGAAAGGTATCCACAATTTCGTCGGCAAATCGTACAAAACCATAGACCGCATAAATACCTTCATGGAATCGCTTGTCGAGGGTGCGAATTGCCAAGGAAAAAGAAGTGCTGTAATTTTGGGTAACAATGGTGCTACACTTGTTGCAAACCTGATTGTACAGTTGCATTTGAGATTGCAAAGTCATTTTCAATTCTTTGAGTTACCAATTTAGATCCAATAACAACTATGGGCAAGCCAGTACCTGGCGTAGTAGAGGCACCCACATAATATAAATTGTCAAATTCTTCATCTTTGTTCTTAGGGCGAAGGGCTGCTACTTGGTTCAAACCGTGAGCCAAACCGAGTCCGCTTCCTCTGTATAAATTAAATTTATCCTGCCAATCAATGGGATCAAAGATGGTTTGAGTGATTCTATTTTTTATCAAGTCAAATCCTAGTCGGTTTGACATATCTTTCAATATATTGTCGGCCAATTCTTCTCTATCTGACCAATCGGGTTTAAAGCGCAAATCGGGAACAGGGCATAGAATGAACAAATTCTCACAGCCCTGTGGGGCACAATTGGGATTCGATTTAGACGAAACATTGACGTAATAATAGGGTTTTTGGGGACTAACAGAAGTCTTAAATATTTTGTCAGCATATTGTTCAAAATTATCTCCTAAGAAATAATTGTGGTGGTGCAAATTGTCAATCTTGCCATTTACGCCCAAATAAATGGTAAAGGGCGCAAGCGTCCAATGCATCTTGTCCAATTTGGCTTCAGAATACTTTTTGCGTTGCAGTATTTTGCCTCTAAACGAAGCCGCATCGCTATTGCATACATAAAAATCGCCCTTCCAAACTTTGCCATTTTGATCTACAAATCCATCCACAGAGCCATTGTTTGAAAGCACATTGACTATTTCTGTATCATAATGAATTTTCACCCCTCGCTTAATCAAAATACTGACAATTTCCTCCGCAATTTTATACATACCGCCTTGAATATTGTAATAACCATCGTGTTCCAATTCGGTATAATTGAGCAGGCTGTAAACGGCAGGCGTTTTAAAAGGCGTATCTCCTAAGAAAAAAGCAACCAATGAAAAAATAACTTTGACCTCTTGTGAGTCAAAACGTCTGCTCAATTCTTGCCACATATTGCGCAACAAAAGTGGGCTGTGTTTCAAAGGTACTTTCAAAAGCGAAACAGCATATTGCAAAAGTGTATCATAATTGCGCTTCACAATCACATTTTCAGTATCGTGAAATAACTCACCTGCTTGTTTCAAATAGGCACGGGCTTTTTCCTCAAAATTGTCTTCGATGCCCTCAAACTCTTTTGCCAATTTGGACAATTCTTTGTAGATAAAGAATGGTTTTTCCCTATTCGCAAAATACACTGTATATACAGGGTTCAGCTCATTCATTTGCAAGGGATTTGCCACGCCGCAGTCTTCAAACAACTCATCAAATTCGTAGCTCATACTAAAAAAGGAAGGACCCGTATCAAAGGTAAATCCATCCTTTTTGATTTGGTTCAATCGACCACCCGCTTGATGGTGTTTTTCCAACATTTCGACCTCATAACCTCTCGATGTCAATCGAAGAGCAGTCGCCAAACCGCCCAAACCAGTACCAATAATGAGTGCTTTCTTTTGCATAAAATTACATTTAAGATTCAATCAATCTTTTAAAAACTGATTTTTTGAATTAGAACGGAACGCTGATTTTTCAAACCTTTGTGTCTCCCCGCTATCCATTTCTATGGCGGCAATGGAAAAAACATGCTACACTGTCACGCTATACAGACGCACGGCTGTGCGGCTCTACAGGCCACACCCACATACCACAGATATTGTCACGAATAGAATGCCGCCATATCCATTACTATCGGGCGTAGGCATCGTTTCTCTTGTCTTGAATCGCTTCTTTCTCTCCATCCGCTTCACGCCATGCCACGCTTTTCAATTACATACTGAAACATTTGAGATAC
>JAHDIA010000158.1:2778-10643 GCA_020631035.1 Chitinophagales bacterium
TTCATAATCAAGATATCTATGATTCTTCCAAAAGTACCAAGAACGTATTAAATGAAATTTCCTGTATTGAGAGTAAAATTAATACAGATAAAAATAATGCTAAGCAATATTGAATTCCTTTCAATTTTGAAAAACGGAAGAAAAGTTTTGTTTTTTTCAATAGGCACTTAAAAGCAAACAACATTAAACATTCTGCTATTTAAAATGTTCAATAATTGATAAAAAATATTTAGATATTTTGAGAGCTAGACAATCACAAGCTTTCGACATTTTGTTCAAAAAAAACTATCTTTGCGCCCTATGGCTCGTTTATTAGCAATTGATTATGGATTAAAAAGAGTAGGAATAGCTGTTACTGACAGGAGTCAGATCATTGCTACAGCCCTAACAACCATAGAAAACAAAGACTTATTTGATTTTTTAAAGAAATATTTTGTAGAAGAAGAGGTAGAATGCATAGTAGTCGGCTATCCCCTTAATTGGGATGAAACCCCTACCCATTTGACCCCTCATGTCGAAGTGTTGATTGAAAAGTTGGAAAAGACATTTCCAGACAAACCCATACACAAAATAGATGAACGAAATACCTCCAAAATGGCGATGCAGACCTTAGTAATGTCTGGTGTAAAGAAAAAGAAAAGACGAGAAAAAGCATTGTTAGATCAGGTTAGTGCGACCATCATTTTGCAGGATTTTATGCAACAAAACCCGTAGGGTCAGACCTATGTGTCTGACCTATAAGGGCATTGCCTTGCGGTTGCCCCAAAAACAAAAAAATTTCGGAACAAAATAATTTACCCTTTTAGTATAATATGATTTACCCAATTGTAGCCTACGGAGACCCTGTTTTGAGAACCAAAGCAGAAGACATCAATTTAGAAAATCCACCCATGGATTTGAATGAATTGGTGCAAAATATGTTTGAAACTATGTACAATGCCAGTGGGGTGGGTTTAGCCGCACCACAAATTGGTTTATCTTATCGTTTGTTCATCATAGATAGTTCCCTTATTTTGGAAGAAGATGCGGAAGAAGTTGGATTGAAAAAAGTATTCATCAATGCCCATAAAGTAGAAGAAGATGGAGATGAATGGGCATTTGCTGAGGGCTGTTTGAGCATCCCCAATATTTCAGAAGATGTTAGTCGCCCATCTAGAATTAAGTTGCGCTATTATGATGAAAATTTAGAACTCCAAGAAGAAGTCTTTGAAGGATTGACAGCAAGAGTCATTCAACATGAATACGACCATATAGATGGGGTATTGTTTACAGATTACCTCAAACCTCTTAAAAAACGACTACTCAAACGCAAGCTGACCAAAATCAGCAAAGGAGATATATCAGTCAAATATCGTATGAAGTTTCCTGTAAGAAGATAAAAATGAACCTCCTCCTTTAGTGCTAAAAAAAGAGAAGGGGAGTAGGGAGGGAGTAGAGCAGCTTCTGCCCTGTTTGGGTTTGTTTTTTACTTTCTTTGCATACCAAAAGAGAAGAATTCATTCTTGCTGCGATTGGGATAACGACCAGTTAAGGTAATGGCTTGCCCATCAACTATTTCAAACAATAAGTCATGAAAATGCTCGACACTATAAATGGCTTGATTGTTCAAATGAGTGATGATGAAATCTTTATGTATATTGGTGTTTTGGTACAATAGCCCCTTAGACATATTGACAATTTGGATGCCATTTTCAACCTTATAACGTTTGCGCTCAGCCAATGAAAGTTGTTTGCATTTTGCACCCAACAAATCTTGAATTTTGCGACTCAAAGTAGATTCCTGTACATTTCTTAAATGCAAACGGGTATAATTCTTTTGCTTGCCTCTGAGGTAAGTAATACTTACTTCACTGCCAGGTTGTAATTGACTAATACGCTCTTGTAAATCTGTCACTTTATTGATAGAAAAACCATTGATTTTGACCAAAATATCGTTTTCTTTTAGCCCCGCTTTTTGTGCTTGACTACCCAATTCAATGTGATCTATCACAACACCTGTTGTTTCACCATTGGATAGTAAATCAGAAGATTCTAAATTTCGCAGACCAAAACCAAGGTAAGGTCTTCGGACATATCCATGTTCTGATAAATCGGTGATGACTTTTTTGACAATATTGGCAGGAATAGCAAAAGAGTAGCCTTCAAATTTACCACTCGTAGTAGCAATTGCCGAATTGATGCCTACTAATTGTCCTTTGGCATTGATTAGAGCCCCACCACTGTTGCCTTTGTTAACGGCAGCATCGGATTGAATGTAGGATTCGATGGCGTGATTGGGTAAGTCCAAATTGCGTCCTTTGGCACTGACAATTCCTGCAGTTACTGTTGAAGAAAGATTAAAGGGATTGCCTACTGCCAAAACCCACTGACCAACTTTGACAAAATCGGAATTGGAAAATTCGATAAAAGGAAAGTTATCTCCCTTTATTTTGAGCAGTGCCAAATCAGTTTTAATGTCAATAGCAATGGCTTCAGCAAAATACTTTTGTTTGTTACTCAAGGTTATTTCGATGATTTCGGAACCATCTATAACATGAGCATTGGTGACTATATGACCATCAGATGAGACTATGACACCAGAGCCAGTGGTACTTTCTTTCTCAAAAGATTGGTGGTCAATATTGTAGGAATATTCTTGTTGATTGGTACTAGTGGGTAGCCAAGATGTTTTGATGGACTTGATGACCCGAATGTGAACAACAGTTGGTGTTGCTTTTTGGGCAGCATAACTAAAATCACTTAAGCCTGTTCTTACAGCATCATCATAGGATACATGAGTAATTGGATTTGAGGACTCTTGTACTTGATAGACTACTTTTTGGGAGGGAAAGCATATATGATAGACCATTACGCCCAATATGGCGCTCACGAATGCAATTAAAGCATTTGATAGTAGCTTTTTCATGAACTTGGCTAAATTGATTAGGTTTGCAGAAAATTTTAAGATAAACTTTCTACAGAAGGGCACATTACATTTTGAAGTGATGTTGGGTTGATTTAGACAACCACCGTATACAAAGGTAACAAATAAATTAATATGATGTTAACTTTTTTCAAATATCAAGGAGCAGGAAATGATTTTGTTTTGATAGACAATAGAACTGCTCACTTATCTAGGCACAATCCGTATTTATACAATTTGCTGTGCAACAGACGCTTGGGAGTTGGGGCAGATGGTGTCATTCTTTTGCAAGAACACCCAGACCACGATTTTGAAATGGTCTATTTTAATGCCAATGGAGAAGAGGGAAGTATGTGCGGCAATGGGGGACGTTGTATCATTGCCTTTGCCCAATACTTGGGTATCATTGAAAACGATTGTTCTTTCTTGGCTTGTGATGGGCCTCATTTGGGAAAAATAGACAATGATGGCTACCATCTCAAAATGAATGATGTTGCAACAATCAAACATATAGGAGAGGATTTTGATTTGGATACAGGCTCCCCGCATTATGTCCGTTATGTGGAAGATATGACTAAGATTGATGTGTTTGAGGAAGGACGCAAAATTCGGTACAATGATGTGTACAATGCCAATGGTATCAATGTTAATTTTGTTCAAGAACATTCAAGCTATTTAGAAGTGTCTACCTATGAACGTGGAGTTGAAGATGTTACTTGGGCGTGTGGTACTGGTGTTACAGCCGTTGCTTTGACTTATGCACACAAGCATAATTTGTCAAGGGGGCAAAGCCATAACATAGGATTGAAAACACAAGGAGGATTGCTTAAAGTACAGTTCAAAAGAGAGGGAGAATATGCTTTTTCTGACATATGGCTCATTGGGCCTGCTGAATGTACTTTTAGAGGGGAAATCGAAGTGGATTGGGAAGATAGAGAAGGAAATAGCCCAATTTTAAAATCTTGAAAAGAAGAAAGCCCCAATGGGATATGCAATAAGCACATCCCATTGGGGCTTTCTGCTTTTTTTATAGACCAGACTTAGTTTCTAAACACCTCTGAAGCATACAATTTATCCATCATTGGAATCAAGTCCAACTCTTCTAGAGTTTGACCCTCTTTGACTACATCAATGCGGTTGAGTTGGAAGAATTCTCCATCAGAGTTCCATCTACAAATCACACCAAATTCCTTTGATACCAAAGAGTAAGTACCATAACCTGTATTGCGGTTGTTGTGGTCTGAGATATATACCCAATAAACCTCACGTTCCTTGGAACGGAAGGGAATTTGTAATGTCTTCATTCGTCTTATAAAAAATTTGCCCAGCATCCACTCGGTCTCTTCTCCAGAAAATTCTTGCAAAATGGAATAGGTCAAATTATCTTCCTCTTTACAAAAATAGGAGATGCAATCGGCACTAGAATAATCAAAACCTGTACGGTCTGTACCATAATAGACCATTGTATCTATTAAAATAGGGCTACTACCTGGATTGATCATATTTTGCCAATAGCGGATTTCATATGTTCGATCATCTTGAACAACTTCCTGTGCATATGCAAATATACTTGCGAAGAGGAAAGTAAAAACAAATAATAGTTGTCTCATAGCTGAATAATGGTTTGATTTTTTACTTTTTGATAACTTAATGCATAGGATGTTTAAAGTTAGCAAAATTTATTCACTTTTTGGCGCAACTTTTTCTAAATTAATGGGCGACTGAATAGAGCTTGTATCTACCAGACTGGCAGCTTTTAATCCCATTTGAGCTTGCAACATCCCATCTATGGCGTGGGTGACTTCTTGCCCATTTATCCTTATATAAGTGGTAAATTGAGGCTGTTGTTGTTGCCCCATATTGGGCATTTGAGGATTTCCACTCATTTGTTGCATCGAAAATTTGCCAATGTACAAATGTGCTTTTTCTTGATTGCCTGCTTTGAGCATTACTTGAGTGGCACCAGCATCGTCTACTTTAAAATCAGCCCATTTGTCCTTTTTTAAGGCAGCAATGCGTTTGGATTTGATAGCCGAGAATTCTACAAGTAATTGTTCAACAATGCCTTGTTTGACAGGCAGAGCATTTCCTTCACTCATTATTTCCCAAGTGTCCCCATTTTTGTTAAATTCTAATTTATCATTTTCTGGCGCATCAATGAGCAAATAGGTGATTTCGTCTTTGTCAAAATTAACCAATTCACTCGAAAAGCTTCGTTCGTTCTTGTCTTTTGTCAGTTGAGTATAGGCAAAGATAGCTGCCAATGCCAATAATACACCCAAAAGTAAAACGTTTTTTTTCATTTTGATGATTCTTTTTATTTGTAATGTCTTGCATTTTTTTGATGTTAAGCTTGGGGCATCAACTAAACAGATTGCCTTTAGATGACCGCCATCAAAAAAGCGTAGGATGAGCGGGTGGATGCACCCTTGTACGCAGCCCAAAATATGCGTTGGCTAACCTGACCAAGACGTAGCCATGAACCAAGGGCGTTGCACAATTAATTAAAAACTTAATCGGACCGCCGAAGCGCATTAGAAAATTTAAGATTTCTATGTACTTCCTGTTCAGTGCTTAATTATGGAATTAATTGAATTCACAACTCACAATTGTAAAGACGCAATGCATTGGGTCTCTACGCATACCGCTCTGACTCCCATTTGCGTTTGCGGGCTTTGTTGCGCATCCAGCGAAAGGCACCGTATAATAAGATCAAGGCAATGGGAAGTAAAAAGTTGAGTATTTTGATAAAAAACTTATTGTTGTCGGTTAGTTCTGCTTTGAGGGGACGAGAGGTAACGACTTTGGTTCGCAACTCATTTAAGCCCGTATCGTCTGAAAGCCAATCTATAGAGTTGACCATCAAGCTGATGTTGTTGGGCGATAAGGCTTGTGCCGCTTGTCCCTCGCCATTGATGGCAAAATCTCCGTCGCCAAAGACGACTATTTTGGAATTGATATTGGGGGTTAAATTGCCTTCAGCTACGACCCCGACTGTTTGTTTGGGCATAGTAAAATCGCTTGGCTTCCACTCTTTTCCTACATCAAATTGGGTATTGGCACTTTGTAGAGTGCTTCGAGACGAAGTGTAGGCGAGGGGAGTGTAAGCAATGTTTTCGCTTTGTGCCTGAATGCTGATGGGACTTGCAAATGGAAAACTCACGGACTCAATTCCTTTGGTAATTGGGTGATCGGCAAAGTTTTGAACGATGGGAATGTAGGGGAAAGGAATGGGTTGGTTGACCACAAAAAATCCCCTTTGTTGACGAACCGAAACGGTTCCGCATTTTTGGTCCAAAACAAAATTTTCTTCTACAACAATTCCTTTGTTGGCAAGCCACTGTTCGAGTCCTGTACTGATGGCTGTGCCCGTAGCTGTTTGCAAATTGGCATCTACTCTGTTTAAGCCAATGTATAAGCCTTTTCCTTGTGCTAGGAAAGCATCGAGATTGTTGAGTTCATTTAAGGAAAAGGAATCTTTGGGGGCAACAATGGCAAGCGTTTTACATTGATTGATGAAGCTGGTGTCGTTTAAATCTACATTGTTGAGATTGTACAAAACCTGCAATTCGCCCAAGGCTTGTTGCATGGCTCCCAAGGAAGGCTCGCTATGTCCTTGTACAAAACCAACAGTTGCTTTGTCCTTTACTGCCATTTTTTTGACCAGAGAAGAAAGAGCGTATTCCATGGCGGCATCGGGTGGGACGGAAGGCAAAACTTCTGTTTGATCTCCATACAAAAATTGCGCACCCATATAAACCCTTTTTTGGACCAATTGGTCGCTTTCACGCATCCGCAACATTTGTGGAGGAATACCCGCTTGTTGGGCTTCGGTTTCTAGTTCTTGGCTTTCGTTGGGATTGATAAACTCGTAATTGAGCAAGCCATTGGAAAGGTTCTTGTATTCAATTAAAGTCTCCTTGAATTTTTTGCGAACATTGCCAATTTGTGGAGGCAAGTCTTCAGAAAAATAGGCTTTGACTGTCAGTGGTTCTTCCAAGGCACGCAAAATGTCCTTGGTTGGTTGACTGAGGGTGTAGCGTTTGTCGCCTGTAAAATCTAGTCTTTTGTGAAAGCGACAACTGACCACATTGATGAGTACCAAGATGCCAATGAGTAAAATAAGTCGTGTTAGTAAGGTTCCTTTGCTTAACATAGCTTTAGGTCTTAAATGATGTTCATACTTTCCATTAGGAAGGTGGCATTTTTGTTTTTGGCAATGCCTTCTCCCAATTTATAATCAAAATAGAGTTCTTTTTCTTTGATGATGCTCTCAAAACAGTGATTGCTGACAAGTTGTGGCATTTCCTCCTCCATTTTGCCCAATTCCAAATCGTGGGTGGCAATGATGCCCAAGCTTTGGTAAGTGACAAATTTTTGAATGAGGGCAATGGAGCCAGAAAGCTTGTCTTCAGAATTGGTGCCTTTGAGTACCTCATCTAAAATGATGAGCATTTTCTTGTTTTGTTTCAATAGTTCTACAATGTTTTGCAAACGTTTGAGTTCGGCGTAGAAATAGGATGCACGTTCTTTTAAGGAATCGGTTACCCGCATACTGGTGAAAATGTCTAGTATGGGTGTCCGAAAAGATTGGGCAAATACAGGCAGGCCAATCAAGCTCATTAGGGTATTGAGTCCAAGGCTACGCAAAAAGGTGCTCTTGCCCGACATATTGGCTCCTGTTAGAATGATCATTTTTTCATTGTCTCCTAGTACAATATCATTGGTGATACAATCTTTGTAGGGCATCAGTGGATGCCCCAGTGCTTTTGCCTCAATTGTGAGTGCATCATTGTCGATGATTGGATAATTAAAATGTGGGTGACGCAAAATTGGCTAGACTGTTCAAGGCATCCATTTCGGGTTGCAGTACATCTATTGATCGCTAGCGGATCGGGAAACGCCAGGTGATTCTCTGAGGGAAGACGGATCGATTGTGAATAGTAACCCGGAACGATTTGCG
>JAHDIA010000159.1:0-2070 GCA_020631035.1 Chitinophagales bacterium
CAGAACATTTGAAAGACAGAACATTTGAAAGGCAGAACATTTGGAAGGAGCACAGTCTGCCTAGGAATCTTGAATTTTGAATTCCCTAAACCATCCGCTGCTTGACCAATTCCATAAAAGCTTCCTTTTGACCTTTACTAATGGGGAGTTTTTTTTCTTTGAGTAGAACCATATTGCCCTCAATACTTTCTACCTTGTCGATGTTTACAACAAACGAACGATGGATGCGCACAAAACGATTGTTGGGCAAAGACTCCAATATTTTGCTTAGAGACAAAAGCGTAAAATACTTGCCACCTTCAGTATAAATATGGATGTACTTTTGGTCCGCCTCAATGTACAAGACCTCCTTGGTATTGATTTTAACAATTTTGTAATCTACCTTAATAAAAAAATAATCCTCTTCAGTTGCTTCATTATTAGAAGCCACCACTTTCTCAGCACTTTTGTTTTCAAGATTACTCAATGCATTGCTGTTGGTCTGCTGGGTATTTCTGTATAGTTCTGTTGCTTTAGAAATGGCTTTAAAGAAACGCTCAAATTCTATGGGCTTCAACAAATAATCGACCACCGACAATTCAAAACCTTCCAGAGCAAACTCAGAATAAGCCGTAGTCAAAATGGTCATTGGAGGAGCTTTGTACGAACGCAAAAAATCCAAGCCTGAAAGATGCGGCATTTGAATGTCCAAGAAAAGCAAATCCACTTTTTGTTCTTGCAAAAACTGCATAGCTTCCATAGCATTGCCACACGTCCCTAGCAAATTTAAAAAGGGCACTTTGTCAATGTGCGCTTCCAATAAATGTCTCGCCAAGCGTTCGTCATCTACTACCAAACAGCTTAATTGTTCCATATTTTTTATTTCAATTCAATCTTTAACTTCACTTCAAATACCCCATCTTGTGTTTCAATATCAAGCTTGTGTTCATTGGGATAGTTTAGTTCCAATTGCCGTTGCGCATTTTTTAAGCCTATACCACTTTGAAGAGCTTGAGACTGCTGACTCACAAAACTATTTTGGGTATCAAAATGCAAAATATTGTCTTCTCGTACAAGCGATACCCGAATCCAAGCATCCTCGTTTTCGTTGAGGTCGCTATGTTTGAAACAGTTTTCCACAAAATTAATCAACAAGAGCGGAGCAATTTCTATACCTTTAAAATTACCTTCTATATACAAATCAACATTGTCAGAAGCAGGCAAACGCAACAACTGCAAATCGATGTATTCTTGCAAATACTCCAATTCTTTCTCCAACGGAATACTATTCTCTTTACAATCGTACAATATATAACGCATAATATTGGAGAGTTTGGCAACCATAGGCGCAGCATTGTCGTGCTTTTGTAAACTCAGAGAATACA
The DNA here is from genome assembly GCA_020631035.1 of Chitinophagales bacterium. Lineage (GTDB taxonomy): Bacteria > Bacteroidota > Bacteroidia > Chitinophagales > UBA2359 > JAHDGP01. The sequence goes on from JAHDIA010000159.1 coordinate 1,365, forward strand.
AATTGTTCAACGAATTGAAAAGAAAGTGCGGACTGACTTGAGTACGCAAAAACTTCAATTCCGACTCCAATTTTTCCGCCTTGAGCTTGAGTTGTCTTTCTTTTTCTTGCTGCCAAGCTTGGTAATACCCATACAATGTAGACAGTAGTAAAAACAAGGAACCATTGAGACACATCGAAAAAACATTGCGCCAAGACACATATTCATATAGTGACTGTTCCAAACCACTGTATCGAATCCCCAATACATAAACGAGCAACAACGCCACAAGACTCAATGCATACAACACATGCCTTTTGGGTTTGAGCAAAGACGGAATCAAAACCAAATAGTTGAGGTAAAAGACAAACATATAGGTCGCAACTTCCACCAAGGTATACCACATAGCTTCTCCCCAATTATCAACATCAAAGTGATAATCAAACACAAATAGGTAAATAAATACCCACAAAACAATTTGTTCTAGTCCTTTGTATTGGTCGAGCTTCATAAAGTCCAAAAATACTTTGAATTCGACAAAATCCCTATTATTATCCACGAATGAACCATATATTGGAACGAATGGACCATACATTGGAACCAAGTATAAAATATGGGCATAAAATACTTTAATCCTATGTTTTGACCGTTCAGAGATTAATTAGGGTGAGTGATTGAAAATAGTTTTTGAGCTTCCAAACTTGCTTTTTCTTTGGAACAAGTTCTT